>NZ_JBFODR010000052.1:0-7032 GCF_040908425.1 Aeromonas sp. R2-1 | reverse complement strand
TAACACGGTAGGGGTACCGTTTTGTTATCCGGTTTGAAGCCGTATGACCACTCCCTTTTGTGGGCAACTGTCAGGTGAATACCATCTCCATACACATTAAGGGTCGTGCTGCCCAAGGCTCGCAGGCCATGAGCGACTAAGGTCCCTTCATATCCCATCCGTTTCAAAGCGGCATTGGCTGTCTGTTCGTTGGTATGCGTCTTGGGATTTCGTAGTCCTGGGAAGATAAATTCACGATGACTGCTGATTGGCCGCATGAGGTCTAGGTAGGCAAGTGTTTGTGGCGTCAAGGGCACGTCATGACCTCTGCGCTTCTTCATTCTCTCTGGTGGGATCCGCCAGAGTTTCTTTTCCATATCGATCTCTGCCCACCGGGCTCCGGCCGCCTCGCTGGGGCGAGCCAAGGTATGCAGGCTCCATTCGATAAGGCAGCGGGTCTGCAAATTGATGCTGGCCTTGGAAAGCCGGTTCATCAGTTCTGGCAACTGGTTGGGGTTGATGCTGGGCATGTGCTGTTTGGCTGGCCGCTGAAAGACCTTGCTTATCCCCGAGCAAGGGTTGGCATCGATCAGACCAGAGTTGACGGCGAAGGTCATGATCTCGTTCACCCGCTGGGTGAGACGACGCACGGTTTCGAGTTTACCAGCAGCGGCGATGGGCTCGATGATCTTGATGGCTCTCTGAGCCTTGATCTCCATAACAGGCACAGTGCCAATCTCGGGGAACAGATACATTTCGAGCGAACGCCAGAGATCCTCGGCATAGGCCGGGGTGACGGAAGGACGCTTAACATCAAATCAGCGCTTGGCGACGGCTTCAAAGGTGTGCTCGCTCTGTGATAATGCGGCGGATGCTTGCTCATCACGGTGATGCTGGGGATCAATGCTTTGCAGTAACAGAGATTTGGCTTCGGAGCGTTTCTCTCTCGCTTCAGCCAACGACATCTCCGGCCAGGAACCAAAGCTGATCATGTTTCTCTGTTTAGTTAGGGGGCGGTAGTAACGCAGGCGCCACAACTTGGAGCCATTAGGCTTGATGACGAGCTCCAGACCAGCCCCGTCGCAGAGGGTGTATTCCTTCTCTTTGGGCTTCGCTGCTTTGATCTCGGTTGGGGATAAGGGACGGGTGATACGAGGCATAGGCATACGCTCCGGAAGGCATACAAAACGATATGCCTAAAAGGGCTGGATGGCAACGCACCCCATTGGACAGCGTAAGACAACAAAAAACCCGCAAAGCCTTATGCTATGCGGGTTTCTTGGACTTTGTTGGTCACTATTGGACCGGTATTTGGTGGAGCTGGGGGGATTTGAACCCCCGGACTGTGCAGCTTTACCAATTGAACTATAAGGCTTGTTTATTTTCCGGTTGGATTTTGGATCAGGATTGGCGCTTTTGCTGTCTGGCCGTCGTACTCGGCAAGGTAGGATCCGTAGTGCCGAAACAGCATTTCTGGCCCCTTGTGTCCCATCTGGGTGGAGAGCCAAAACAGGTTGCAGCCGCGGCTGATGTTGGCGGTGGCGAAGGTGTGGCGGGTTTGGTAGAGGTGGCGGTAGCGAACGCCGGACCGCTTGAGGGTGTAGAGCCAGGCTTTCTTCCTGATGGCGTCGGCCCCGGCCCAGGGCTGGTTGAGCTTGGGGTCGTCAAAGACATACTCCCCCCGCATGAAGGTGAAGCGCTTCTGGCTGGTCAGCGCCGCCAGCGCCTCGCTGGTCAGCTCGATGGTGCGAGTCCCGGCCCGGGTCTTGGTGGTCTTGATGACCCCGACCACTTTGGCGCGCGACACCTGCACGGTGTTACCGACCCAGTCGATGGCCTCCCAGCGAAGGGCGCACAGCTCAGACGGCCGCATCCCGGTTGCGAAAGCGAAGGAGAACAGGTTGGCCCACTGCTCATTGATGCCGTGGGCTGTTGAGATGATGGCGGCCACTTCCTCCGGGGTGAAGGGGTCCACGTCCTTGGCTCCCTGTTCGGGAACTGAACTCCCGTCCAAATATCGGGAAACGGTCACCAGCGAAACAGGGTTTGATGCGAGCAAACCATCCGTGACAGCCTCGTCGATTGCGCTGCGCAGGAACGACAGCCGGTTGCGCGCTGTCTTGGCGGTAGTGCCCCCCCGGATCAGCCAGTTTTTCACCTGGGCGGGGGTCAGCTCCGAGACGGTGATCCCGTGCAGGTCGGCCAGCGCCTTGTGGCATTTGCGGTACCCAACCATTGTGGATGGGCTCAGCCCCCGGCGCTCACATCGCTGCAGGTACTCGTCCAGGTAATCGGCCACCTTGGCGGCGATCGAGGCACCACCGAACATCCGCAGCTTCTTGGACTTCGGGAAGTAGTCGGCGTAGGCGAACTGGCCACGCTCAATCTTGCCTTGTATCTCCCCGAGCAAGCGGGAGGCGTAACGCACGTTGGCGGTGGTGTTTGGCAAGTTGGACAGGGGCTCGCGACAGCGAACCCCCTTGAACGTGAAGGTGATGTTGATCGTCTCCCCGCGGACTGTCACGCCGCGTGGGAGCTGTTTTTCATTGCCCACTTGGTTACCTCCGCGATGTTGACCCAACGTTCCTTCACCCCGTCCACGTTGACGATGTGCACCCCCAGTTGCCAGATGCCACGCTGTATCCGCTTGTTGATGGTGTCCCGGTCGGTGAGCTCGATGGTGCTCAGGTAGGTGCTGAGCGGGATGGCGTCAGGCATTTTCATTATGATGAGCTGACCCTGAATTTGGCTTTGTGCCGGATCTGTTGCTGTTCCCATGTTGGTTGGTCCTCGTCAGTCTGGTTATTTCATCCCGGCCTGCTCGGTTGTAGAGGAAGCATTCCACCTGCTTCCTGCTGCTGACCGCTTGGTCAAGGCGGTACTCCCCGAACGCCGGGCGTTTGAGTTGATGCTGGTTGGCCAGCCGGCCAATGGCCTGGGCGCTCACCCCCAGCTCCCTGCCCAGTTCGGTGGCGCTCCAGAGCTGGCCAGCAACCCGGGGCGCTTCGATAGGCAGGTCGAAGTGCGCCAGGATGCGGCCGATCTCGGCGAGCTTGGCCGATCGGGAAAGGGTGGGGGAGCGCACGGTGCTGACCAGGTCGTTGAGAAGCTGGCTGTCCTGGTCGATGGTCAGTTGAAGTTGTTGCATGGCGTGGCCCTCCTGTCCCAGATGATGGGGCGCCGGGTAAATTGAAGGAAGGGCCGTTATTGATATGAAGAAGTATGGCTATCCCAACTAAACATGAAGCTTGCGGCAATCATGTTCTGAATGAGTAGCCACGCCTTTTAAGTGGGTGAGACTACTCACCCTCGAGAGAGGTCAGATCCTCAACATCAGCCATATCAGCCAACATTTTGGTGTATTTAATTAAGGTGTTCTGGAGTGCCTTTAGTTCCACTCTGAATTCGGCGCATCTGTCGGCATCACTAAATGCACCTTCTATCGAGGCTCTGTGCCATTTCGATGTAAATGGTCGTATAACTTGGTTTAACACTACAACAGCAATTTTTGTAAATGTTATACAGTGGCGACCATTTTTTTTAATTATATCCCTAGTTATAGCGAACAGGCTGTGTACGCTTTTCAGAGCGGCATCTTCATTGCCAGTATCATTAGATAAGCTTTGGGTCGTTACTCTGGTTAAGAGTTCTATGTACATCTCCCACGCAGCCTCCTTATCTTCATCCTTTGGTGACCAATCCATCTCAAGAAATGGTGCCTTTATTTTTAAGGATGTCATATCCCAATTCTCTAGCCATTTTTTAAGCTTCATACTCCCTCCTAACCTTATTCTAACCAGTACAATGTGTCATCCAATGGGTGTGTAGTTGTATGACGGATTAGATCAGCCGTAACCCTGCCTTTGAAAAGGCTATTACTGTTATTCCACTTAGAAACAATACCCTCAAGATATGAGTTAAGACTTTTAGTGCCGAGTAAAATTGGACTTATTGATAGATATTCAGGCAGGTCAACATAGCCTTTTAGTTTTAGACTGCATAGCTCAACCCCTGATTTCTTGGCATAACCCAACTCAAAAGGAACCCACCAAGATTTAACCGTATGTTCACTTACCAAGCACATTGTATGTGTAGAGCTTGATATCCCTCTTTCAATTAAATTGGTTATGGCCTGTGCATCCTGAGACTTGGCTGCGTTTTGTAGCGCGTCATCATATATGTCAAGATATATATCCATATCAGCATATTTCATAATGTAGTCACCTATCTTTATCGCGTGTTTTTTATCCGCCGACATATGAGATAGAAAAATACAAGGTTTGCTTGCATTGCTACTTATGGATTTATTAATTCCGTATGATTCCACGGTGACTTTGGGAGCCGCCCTATTAACTCCTGCCATTTTTCAAGCCCTTAATTTAAAGTGAATTGGAGATTAATTTATTTCCAATAATGCAATAACTTTGTTTGGGATTCAATCATAACTATTAGTCTATGCCCGCCAGCCGCGGTACCCGATAAAGCCCGGCGCCAGCACCTGCCGGAGGGGCAGTACGGGGAGGTGGGCTATCAGGGTCTTGAGCTGGGGATTGTCGGGTTGGCTGTCGATGGTGACCCGGGCGCCGGGGTTGATGCGGAGGTATCTGGCGCGGGTCTCTTCGGCTTCGGTGCGGGTCAGGCCGGGCTGGATGATGGGGGCTCTGAAGCGCACGGCTCACCTCCTTGGCGTGGTGGAAGCTGGAAGGAGTCACCCGTCCACGGCACTTCGCCGGCGATCCGCTTGAGCATCGCTGCAGCGTCATGCGCCGGGTCATCACTGAACCCGTTGGCGATGGACTGCAGCACCGCGGTGAGCTCGAACTCCTGGCTTTCGGTGATCGTGCGGACTTTCACAAGAGCCGGCACCTGGCCAGCCAGCGGTTCGCGGTAGTCCTGCTCGGTCGGGGTGGTGGCGGCCTCGGTACACGCTGCATCAAGTCGCACACATAGGGTGACAGCCAGAGCTGAGTCGATGCGCTCGTCCAGATCACCAGGGAAGCACCAATCCCCCTCAACGCCATCTCGCAATTCCCGCAGCAGGGAAGCCAGCAGGTGGCATTGGTCGGCCATGGCCACCATGCCATCAGCCAGTGCCTGCTCGTGCTTGTGGTGGTTTGCCAGCAGCTCCAGCCGCGACTTGAGCGGGTGGTCTGCCGGAACAGCGCCGGTGGAGATAGCGCGCTCTATTGCCACGCCGGTTCTGTTGCTCTTATCCAGCATCTCCTGCATGCGTCGCTGCAGTTTCTCCACATCAGAAAACAGCACATAGCGCCCAGTGTTGTGGGCCTCCATGCACTCTCCAAACTCGCCACGCTTGTCGGCCAGTGTGCAGTTGAATCGCTTCACGATTGCTCTCCTTCCACAAATTCGAGGGCAGTTGCCACTTCCGGCAGCAGCTCGTCCCAGGTGGCGATGGCGCCGTTTTGGTGCCAGCCTGCCACGCCCTGGCTGTTGTTTATCACGCCCACCACCCCATTGAGCGCCTCGCGCAGCACATCCCGCTGCTTGGTCATGGCGGCCAGCTTCTGCGCCGGGGTGAGGCCATGGGTACGCTGCATGGTGATGGTGAAGGGGCCTGTTTCAGGGTGGCTGCCGCTCAGCTCCAGGTAGTTGGTGGCGCTGTTGGCCTTGAACTGTCCGGCGAATGATGCCGCCACCATCTGTAGCGCTATGCCTGACATGGAGATGTTGAGCCCGTCATGGGTGTTCATCTCTTTGAGGTAAGCCTGCTTGGCCACAAACTCGGCCAGGCTCACGCCCTCCAGCTCCTTGGTGTCGTAGCCGTCCAGTAGGTTCCAGCAGGCGGCCAGCCGCCGGGCATTGGCGGCGGTGACTGACTCGGCGACCAAGTGGCCGCCGAAGTATTCGACGGCATCGCTGCCGCTCATTTCTGGGACGGGGTGGTCTGCCACAACCGCCCCGGAATGGCCCACCCGCAGCAGGCCCTTGGTGTGTTCGCTCATATATCCCCCAGCATTCTGATTTCGTCGTCCGTCAGGCCGGCAGCCCGTGCCTTGTCCATAACGCGCAGCCGCTCGGCGTTGAGCGCGTCAGCGCGGCGATCTGCGTCGTTGGGCTCGATGATGCTCACCGGCGCCAGCCAACTGCCTCGCACCTTCACGGCGATCTCCTTGCTGACGTTGGCGTCGCTCCCCTGGACGCCCTTGCGTGTCGCCATGCGTGCGGCGGTGGATGCTGATCCGCAGACGTGGATCGGGTACTGATGCCCACGCCCCTCGGTGAGGTCGGTGTTGGTGTAAACCACCCAGACCTCCTTGGTGTCGGTAATGGTGATGTCGGTCATAGCGGAGCCTCCTCACCACCCAGGGCATTGAACAGGGCCGGGATGAACTGGGAGAGCTCGCCGGTCACCAGGGCGAAGTCAGCGTCCAGGCGGGCGGCCGGATCTTCGCTGGCAATGTCGTCGTTCTGCTCGCGCATGTCCTCGCTGAACTTGAGGCGTTTGATGGAGAGGTCATCCCCCAGCACGAAGCTGATTCGCTCACCCCAGTTCAGGGCCAGTTTGGTGACCAGCTTGTCGTTGGCGAGGTGGTTTTTTACCTCGTCGGTCATCAGGTCCTGCTGCTTGAAGCGGGCGATCCCGCCGTGCTCCATGGCGCTGCGCAGCTCGGATTCATCCTCCAGGGTGAAAGCTGCTGGCAGATTTCCCTCTTGCAGCCATGCGGTCATGGTGATCTCGGGTGGGTTCTTGAGCGCCACCGGCACCACCGGCAGGCTGCCAATGGACTTGCGAAGCAGAGCCAGCACATCGTCCGCCTTCTTGGCGGAGGAGGCATCGACCATAAGCAGGCCGTCGGCCGGGTTGATCCAGGCGAAGGTGTTGGCGGTACGGCTGAACGCCCGGGGCAGCAGGGTGTGCAGCAGCTCCTCCTTGAGCGCTTCCTTCTCTTTCTTCTTGAGGGCGCGGCCCTGCTCGTACTCGATGGCCTCCACCTTCTCTGCCAGCGCTTCCTTGATGACGGCGGTCGGCAGGATCTTGTCCTCGCGGCGGGCGCACAGCAGGATCTGGCCGTTGGCGGCATGGGTCAGGGT
>NZ_JBFODR010000051.1:0-154652 GCF_040908425.1 Aeromonas sp. R2-1 | reverse complement strand
TGAATCGCCCCTACTTTCCTAGACACCTCAAGAGCCTCAAACTGAGGTCAATCAGGAGGTGTTATGAGCAAGCAGCAACGTTACACGGAAGAATTCAAACTGGCCGCCGTCAAGCAGGTGACTGAGCGCCATTACCCAGTGGCAGAGGTCGCTGAGCGACTTGGTGTTTCCAGCCACAGTCTTTACGCCTGGATCAGGCGCTACAGCCAGCCCGCCGTGCAGCAACAGCATGACTCCAGCCAGCAAGCCGAAATTCGGCGCCTCAAGGCTGAACTGCGCCGCGTCACCGATGAGCGAGATATCTTAAAAAAGGCCGCCGCGTACTTTGCCAAGCTGTCAGGGTAAGGTACGCCTTCATCCGGGTGCACGCGTCCACACATCCCATCCGCCGACTGTGTCGGATGATGAATGTCCACCCGAGCGGTTATTACGCCTGGCAGCACCAGCCTTTATCTGCCCGCGCACTTGAAGACCAACGCCTCCTGGGCCAGATCAAGCAATGTTGGCTAGAAAGCGGGGGCGTCTATGGCTATCGCAAGATCCGGGATGACCTGCGAGAGATGGGCGAGACCTGTGGGAAACACCGGGTGGCGCGATTAATGCGTCATGAAGGTTTGCGTTCACAAACCGGTTATCGTCGCCGTCCCGGTCATTATGGTGGCCGGCCAACGGTGGTTGCACCGAATCATCTTGAACGCCAGTTCGATGTGACTGAGCCAAATAAGGTCTGGGTAACGGACATCACTTATATTCGAACCCATGAAGGCTGGCTCTATCTGGCCGCGGTATTGGATTTGTTTTCACGACAAGTCATTGGTTGGTCAATGGGGCCACGGATCGACCGAGAGTTGGCCATCAGCGCGTTACTGATGGCAGTGTGGCGACGGCGACCCGAGCAGGAAGTGCTGGTTCATTCTGACCAAGGGAGCCAGTTTAGCAGCTATGACTGGCAGGATTTTTTGCGGGAGCACCGGCTCAAGGCCAGCATGAGCAGACGTGGCAATTGCCATGATAACGCGGTGGCGGAGAGTTTCTTCCAACTCCTCAAACGCGAGCGGATCCGACGTAAAACCTATGCAGATCGGGAGGAGGCCCGGCAGGATGTGTTCGATTACATTGAAATGTTTTACAACCCCAAGCGTCGGCACAGTTTCAACAATGGGCTATCGCCAGTAGAGTGTGAAAAGCAATATTTCGAACGGCTCAAAAGTGTCTAGAGAAGCCGGGGCGATTCACTATGAGGGAGAGCAGGTTCCCTTCTCTTTCCAGCTCTGGCAGATAAAACAGCAAAGTGTCTGCCGTCCCTACGAGCAAGATGTGCGGCGCTTCAGTCAGTGCACGGTCAAGGCGCAGGCACTGTTTGGCAAACTGTGTGATGACCTGACACGGCAAGACGACAGCAGTTGGCAGCTTCCCAAGTACCGCACCATGTACTGCTCGGCGGCTGTCGGTTATCGCCCCATGATTGCGGAGATCGCCGACGCCCAGCCGAGCCCGAGTAAGCTCGCGGAGCGGGCCTGTAATCAGGCCATTCTGGCGGCCATGGGCAGTGATGACGAAACCCTGCTGGCCCAGCGTGACAAGGCGTGTGCCGCCGTGCGTTAAGGTATTTCCCTAGTCAAAATAAGTGGTTAGCCCTCCTGTGCACCATGCCACAGTTTCTATTGAGGCGGGTGGGTATGATGGTGCGGCAATCAACATGACAGGGAGCAAGCATGATAAGTCATATCGACCATCTGGTATTGACGGTCAGCGACATTGAGCGGGCGGTGGCGTTTTACAGCGGCGCCTTCAAGATGGAGCCCATCACCTTCGGGGCGGGGCGCCGGGCGCTGCGCTTTGGCAACCAGAAGATCAATCTGCAGTTGCTGGGGGACGAGGTGCGCAACCGGGCGCAGGTGGGGTCGGGGGATCTCTGCCTCATCACCCGCTGGCCCCTGGATCAGGTGATGGCCCAGCTGGCGAGCCAGGGGGTCGAGATAGTGGAGGGGCCTGTGATGAAAAGCGGTGCCTGTGGTCCCATCGAATCGGTCTATTGCCTGGACCCGGATCAGAACCTCATCGAGATCAGCCGTTATTGCTGAGCTCCTGGCGCATCAGGGCCGGTTCTATTCCCCTTTGGCGAGGGCCCTGCGCAGTAGCGGGAGCAAGCTGAGTACCATGCCGGTGAAGAGCAGCAGATAGCCCAGGGGCAGCAGGGCAAAGGGCTCGTGCAGGAAGCCCTGGGCATCGAGGGTGGAGCCCAGCAGGTTGAATGCCAGGAAGCAGCCGAGCCCGGCCAGGATCAGCAGGGCGCCTGTGGTTGTCATCGGGTTCTCCTCGTTTGCACATAAAAAGAGGGATGAGGGTGTCATGGCCCGGTGAAGCGAGCGTGAAGTGACGCCGGGCAGGTAACCTGCGATGGCTCAGGTCAGCGCAAGGCGGTGCTTATGACAAACAGGGCAGCCATGGGCTGCCCTGTTGCATTCCGACGTCTCGAGCGCCGTGACTAGCAGACCCCTTGCGCCAGCATGGCGTCGGCCACCTTGACGAAGCCGGCAATATTGGCGCCGCTTTCGTAGTTCACATGGTCATCATCCTGACCGTAACGGACACAGGTGGCGTGGATGCTGGTCATGATCCCCTTGAGGCGGGCGTCCACCTCCTCCCGGGTCCAGGAGAGGCGCTGGGCATTTTGGCTCATCTCGAGGCCAGAGGTGGCAACCCCCCCGGCGTTTGCCGCCTTGCCCGGGGCGAACAGCACCTTTGCTTCGTGGAAGAGACGGATGGCGGCGGCGCTGGAGGGCATGTTGGCCCCCTCGGCCACCAACTGCACGCCGTTGGCAATAAGCTGCACCGCATCTTCGGCTTCCAGCTCGTTCTGGGTGGCGCAGGGGAGGGCGACGTCGGTCGCCAGATGCCAGGGGGTGCGGCCGCTGAAGAACTCGAGCCCGAGCTCATGGGCGTAATCGGCGACCCGCTTGCGCTGCTCGTTTTTAAGCGCCATCAGACGGGCCAGTTTCTCGGGGGTGAAGCCGTCCGGATCATAGACGGTGCCGCCGGAGTCGGAGGCGGTGATGACCCGGGCGCCGAGGGCCATCGCCTTCTCGATGGCGTATTGGGCCACGTTGCCTGAGCCCGACACCGAGACCCGCAGGCCATCGAGGGACTGGCCGCGATGGGCCAGCATGGCGTCGACAAAGTAGAGCAGGCCGTAGCCGGTGGCTTCCGGACGAATGAGGCTGCCGCCAAAGGAGAGTCCCTTGCCGGTGAAGACGCACTCGGCGCTGTTGGTGAGCTTCTTCATCATGCCCGCCATGTAGCTCACCTCGCGCCCGCCCACCCCGATGTCGCCCGCCGGCACGTCAGTGTTGGCCCCCAGGTGGCGATAGAGCTCCAGCATCAGGGCCTGGCAGAAGCGCATCACTTCTCCTTCGCTCTTGCCCTTGGGATCGAAATCGCTGCCCCCCTTGCCGCCGCCCATGGGCAGGGTGGTGAGGGCGTTCTTGAAGGTCTGCTCGAAGGCGAGGAACTTCAGCACAGAGAGATCCACCGAGGGGTGGAAGCGCATGCCGCCCTTGAAGGGGCCGATGGCGGAGCTGTGCTGCACCCGGTAGCCGCGGTTCACCTGCACCTGGCCCTGGTCATCCACCCAGCTCACCCGAAACTGCACCAGGCGCTCGGGTTCCACCAATCGCTCCAGCAGGCCGTGTTGCAGGTAGCGAGGGTGGCGCTCCACATAGGGCCAGATGGAGGCGATCACCTCGCTCACGGCCTGGATGAACTCGGGCTGGTGAGGGTTGCGGCTGGCGACCTGGGCCAGAAAGGCCTCCTGGGAGAGGGAATGACTCATCTTTAACTCCTGTCGTGAATGATGAAAGTGGCGTCCTGCCAGAGAGGGGATCATGCCCGTCTTCAGGGGTCGCGGGGCTCAAGGGGCCCGTTGTTGCGCCCCGATGGGGGTGTCATTTCCCGTCGTCGGCGGGTCAGAGCAGATAATTCGCGATGACCAAAATCTTTTTATGCATTTTTGCTGGATAAATATCAAGCGTTAGATCATCTGGCTATCTGCCGAAGGCCGCACCCTATCTTCGGCGGCGGGGCCCGGCCCATGAAGTGAGCACCATGAAGTGAAAAGAGGCGGGGAGTGCGCGGTGCAGCACAATCAGGGCCGTGGCGTCACCGCACGCTGGATAATGGGGGGCCTGCTGCTGCATCAGGGGCAGCACCCCCTGTGAGCCAGCGGCCAGGGTGCGACGGGGCCGGGCGCGGGCGCGTGCAATGTGCTACTGTAGCGGCGTTTTTTGCCGAACATGCAGGGCGCAGGCCCTTATTTCATGGAGTTGTATGCAGACGAACCCGACCACAGCGCGGCTGATCCAGCCAGCCATTCTCAAGGCCCATCCGACCGGGGAGGTGACCCATGCTGGCCGATGAATCCATGCGCCTGAACAAATACATCAGCGAGAGCGGCATCTGCTCCCGTCGTGAGGCCGATCGTTTCATCGAGCAGGGCAACGTCTTCATCAACGGCAAGCGGGCCGGGGTGGGGGATCAGGTGTTTGCCGGGGATCTGGTCAAGGTCAACGGTCAGGTGATCGAGCCGCGCGAAGCCGACAGCCTGGTCTTCATCGCCCTCAACAAGCCGGTGGGCATCGTCAGCACCACGGAGGCGGGGGAGAAGGACAACATCGTCGACTTCGTCAACCACAGCACCCGCATCTTCCCCATAGGGCGCCTGGACAAGGACTCCCAGGGGCTCATCTTCCTCACCAACCACGGGGATCTGGTGAACAAGATCCTGCGGGCGGGCAACGATCACGAGAAAGAGTACCTGGTGACCGTGGACAAGCCGGTGACCGACGAGTTCGTCCGGGGCATGGCGGCCGGGGTGCCCATCCTCGGCACCGTCACCAAGAAGTGCAAGGTGAAGCGAGAGGCGCCCTTCGTGTTTCGCATCACCCTGGTGCAGGGGCTCAACCGCCAGATCCGCCGCATGTGCGAGCACTTCGGCTTCGAGGTGACCAAGCTCGAGCGCATCCGCATCATGAACGTCAGCCTCAAGGGGCTGCCGGTGGGGGAGTGGCGCGATCTCACCGACGACGAGCTGATCGAGCTGTTCAAGCTGATTGAGGACTCCTCCTCCGAGGCGAAACCGGCCAAGGGGGCTCAGGTTGCCAAGCCCAAGGTGGCTGCGGCCGGCACCCCGGCCCAGGGCAAGAAGCCGCGGCGCAGCGACGATCACGAGATTGGCGGGCGGCCCAATGTGCCGGGCCCCGAGGCCTTCGAGAAGAAGAGCCCCGCAGGCAAGGGCGGGGCGGGCAAAGGGGCTGCCAGCAAAGGGGGGGCAGGTAAAAGCGCGCCTGGCAAGGGGGGCAAACCCGCCCCGGGCAAACCACGGCCAGGGCAGGGCGGGCGCCAGAAGAAGGGGCGCTGAGCGCCAGGCCTTCCCGCACCCTGATGAACAACACCGGCCAAGGCCGGTGTTGTGTTTTCTGGCCCCCAAGGCCGGTGCTCGCCGGATCAGGCAGGCTTGTGGCCTGCCGTTTGCACAGCCATGGCCTGCTCCGGGGGCAGGCCCATGGCCCCTGGGTAGTGGCGCGGGTTGAGACGCACCACCAGCAGGCTCATCAGGACCAGGGCACCGAGCTGCCACTGCCAGGCGGCGGCGAAGTCACCGCTTGCATGGTGCAGGCGGGCCGCCACCCAGGGGCCGGTAGCCGCCACCATGAAGCCGACCCCCTGCATCAGGGCGCAGAGGGCGCCCGCCCGGCGCGGGTCGGGCAGGTGATCCAGCGCAATCACCATGATGAGGGAGAAGCTCCCCCCAAGCCCGGCGCCGCACAGCAAACACCAGAGCAGGGGGGCGGTCTGGGGAGCGAGCCAGAGGCCGCCAAAGCCCGCCAGCTGCATGGCGATGGCCAGCGCCATCCAGGGGCGGCGGTCCAGCCGACCGGCTGCCAGCAGAGGCAGGCCAAGGCCGCTCGCGGTCTGGGCCAGGGCGAGCCAGGCCACCAGCTCGCCCCCTTGCTGGGCGCTCCAGCCCGCCGCCATGTAGGCCGGGGCCAGCCAGGCCACGACGATGCCGTAGCCGCTGTTGATGATGCCAAAGCAGGCGATGAGCAGCCAGGTGCGGGGCAGGGGGAGCAGCCGCTGCTCCCCGGTGGGGGCGGGCGTGCTGGCCGGGGCAGGCAGGGGCACCCGCCAGGCCAGCCAGCCGAGGGCCAGCAGCACCGGCAGGCCCCAGAGCGCCAGCGCCCGAGACCAGTCCAGATACTCGGCAAGGCGCGGGGTGAGCACGGCCCCGAGCGCCCCGCCCCCCATCATGCAGGCGGAGAAGATCCCCATCACCAGGGGCACCTTTTGGGCGAACCCCTCCTTGATGAGGCCGGGCAGCACCCCCTGCACCAGGGCCGAGCCCAGCCCGCACAGGGCGGCGCTGGCGATGAGCAGGGCGCCGCTCGCCAGGTCGACGCGCAGGGCGCTGCCAAGGGCGAGCAGCAGCAGGGCCGTCCCGAGCAGGGGGCGCGGGCCCGTGCGACCCAGGAGCGCCGGGGTGAGCAGCACGCCTACCCCGATAAGCCAGAGGGGCAGCAGGGTGACCCAGGCCAGGGTATCTACCCCGAGGGCCAGCCTCGCGTCGATGCGAGGGGCCAGGGGGCCGATGGCGGTGAGGAAGGGGCGCAGGTTGAGGGCGATGAGGATCACCAACACCAGCAAGGCGCCGCTGCCCGGGGGGAGGCGGCGCTTATGCATGGGGCAGGGGACCGTAGAGGGTTTCGGCCGCGATGGGGCTCGCCAGCTTGATGAGGGGCAGGGGCGGCGGACTCAGCGGCAGTCGCAGCGCCGCGTAGGCGGCGCGGCTGTCATAGCCGAAGGGGGCGGCATCGTCGTTGTCAAAGGCGTAGTAGACCGCCTGGATGCCGTTCATCACCAGGGCCGACAGGCACATGGGGCAGGGGTGCCCGCTGGCATAGACGATGGCCCCGGCCAGCGGCCCCTGGCGACTCCCTTCCCGCAGCGCTTCCAGCTCCGCGTGACGGGTGGGGTCCCCCGCCTCCAGCATGCGGTTGACGGCGCTCGCCACCAGCCGGTTCTCCCTCACCAGCAGGGCGGCGAAGGGGCGCCCCCCTTGCTGGCGATGGGTCAGGGCCAGGTGCAGGGCCTGCTCCAGCCACTCCTGATGGCTGGGGGCCGAGGCGGCAGTGAGGGAGTTGAGGAGGCGGGCACCGGACTGGGAAGGGGGTGGCATGGTCATATCCTGGCAAAAAGGGGGATGACAGCAGCCTAGAGGGTCGCCGCATCATTTGGAAATTAAATGATAAAATGACTTCCAGTGGTTTTATAAATGGAGATTGCCCATGGAGCGCCCCCTGCTGGACCCCCAATTGCTGCAGAGCTTCGTCGCCATCGTCGAAACCGGCAGCTTTACCCGCGCCGCCGAGCGTATCCACCTCACCCAGTCCACCCTGAGCCAGCAGATGCGCCGCCTGGAGCAGCAGCTGGGTTGCACCCTGCTCGACCGATCCGGTCGCCAGGTGGTGACCACGGCCCAGGGGGAGACCCTGCTCGGGCTGGCGCGCCGCATCCTGGGGCTGCTGGCCCGGGCGGGGGAGCGGGTGAGCGAGGCGAGCCACCCACTGCGCCTCGGGGTGCCGGAGGATTTTGCCGCGGGGGCCATGACCCCGGTGCTGGCCGCCTTCGCCCGCGCGCACCCGCAGGTGCGGCTGGAGGTGCAAAGCGATCTCAGCCATGCCCTGTGGCAGGCGTTCGAAGGGGGAGAGCTGGATCTGGCCCTCATCAAGCAGGGGCGCGGCCAGGGGGAGCCCATCGCCCGCTGGCGCGAGCCCCTGGCCTGGGTTGACAGCCGGGAGTGGCCCGCCGCCGGGCGCGACCCCCTGCCTCTGGTGGTGTTTCCAAGCGAGGGGCTCTACCGGCGCCAGATGACCGACGCCCTGGATGCCGAGGGGATTCCCTGGCGCATCGCCTACGTGAGCGGCAGTCTCGCCAGCCTGCAAGGGGCGGTGAGCGCGGGGATCGGGGTCAGCCTGCTGCCGGCGCGTCTGCTGCAACCGGAGCAGGTGGTGCTGGCCCACTGGCCTGCAGTGCGCTCGGTGGAGCTGGCCCTGCACCAGGGGCCGGGCACGAGCGAGCCCCTCGCCCGCCTGGGGGAGGCGCTGATCGCGCTCTGTGACGAGGTGATGGGGCCGAGGTAGCCCGGGCGGTCAGGGGTCAGGCCAGGGCCTGTTTTGGCACCACGGCGAGCCAGATTTCCACTTCGCCGCTGCCGGTGGCGGCGTCAAAGCGGGCGCCGTAGCGCTCGAAATCCGGCTGCTGGGCAGATTGATAGTCCGATTGCGCGAGCCACGCCAGGGCCTGGCACCAGGTGTGCGGCAGGGTCGCGACATGCCCCTGATGCAAGAAGATGGCGTAGGTCTGGGGGGCGATGCGCATGCGGCCAAGCCCGGGAGGCAGCACCTCCAGGGCGGCGACCTCCACCCCGCAGAGGTATTCGCAGTGGGTGTCGGTGGCGGCGCAGATGACGCCATAGGCGTGCTCACCGAGCTGCCCCGGCAGGGGAAGCAGGGCGCTGAGGTCGCGCCACTGGCCGGCGAAGTCCCCCTGCTCGAAGGGGTGGTGACGGCGCAGCCCCCCGAGGAGCATGGCGCGGCCTTGTTCGATGCGAATGGGGGCTGACATGGTGCCTCCTGCGGGGGCGCTCAGGCCTCCCGACCTTCCTCGAGCTTGCGCTCATAATCCCGGCGAACGATGGCGAGTGCCGCCAGGGCCAGCGCGGGGGCGATGTGGTTGGTTTCCAGCAGTTCAATCAGATCCACCGCGAGCTGGACCTCGGGGGGGGCATTTTCCAGGGACATCTTGGGTTCTCAAGGGCAAGGGTGGTCGCCATTATAGCGCCCGGCGGCGCGAAGACACGCCCCGGCTGCCCGGGGCGGGACGGGTCACATGTGCTGTCGCATCTCCTTGTCCAGCTCCTCGCGCAGGGCCATCAGCTTTTTGGCGTACTGCTGCAACTGCAGATCGCTCTCGCTCACCGGCTGCCACTGGGGCACCGGAGTGGGTTTGCCATGCTCGTCCATGGCCACGAAGATGATGATGCAGTGGGTGGTCTTGCGCCGCTCCGGGTCGGTGGGGTGGCGGCTGTAGACATCCACCGCCAGGTGCATGCTGGTGGTGCCGGTGTGGATCACCTTGGCGTGCACCTCCACCAGTTGGCCTATCTGGATTGGGCGCAAGAAGCGGATGCCCCCCACATAGACGGTGACGGCATAGCCGCCACACCAGCCGGCGGCGCAGGCGTAGCCGGCCTGGTCAATCCACTTCATCACCATGCCGCCATGGACTTTGCCGCCAAAGTTGACGTCGGCGGGTTCGGCGAGAAATTGCAGGGTCAGTTCACGGGCGCTCATGGTACTTCCTTATGTCGAGGCAAGGGGGGACTCCTTGGCTGTCCCCCGGGGACAATAACAGCGGGTGGGGCCGGCACTGATCCAACCAGCGCCTTTCTTGCCTGCGCCGTCATTCACCTTGAGTTCAGCGCAGGCGGCCCAGCATGACTCATCACGCGAGGGAGGAGGCCCCATGAAACAGATGCTGGAGCAATTGATGGGAGCTGGCAAGGGCTGGCTCAACGACGGTGGTGACACGCGCAAGGCCCAGATGAAGGGCATGGCGCAGGGGGGATTGGCCGCCGGGGCCATGGCGCTGCTGCTTGGCAACAAGAAGATGCGCAAATATGGCACCAAGGTGGCGGCGGTGGGGGGGGCGGCAGCCCTCGGGGGGCTGGCCTACAAGCTCTATCAGGACTGGCAGACCCAGCAGTCCACCCCGGCCCAGCCGACCCAGCCCCTCGACACCCTGGAGGGCAAGGCCCTGGATGCCCGCGCCAATCTGCTGGTGCGCGCCATGGTGGCGGCGGCCCGGGCCGACGGCCACATCGATGCCGCCGAGCGCCAGAAGATCCAGGAGTACCTGACCGAACAGGGGGAGCGGGATGCGGCCCGCTGGATTGACGCCGAGCTCTCCCGCCCCCTCGACCCCCATGTCCTGGCGCGAGAAGTGACGGACATGGAGCTGGCGACCGAGGTCTACCTCGCCTCCCTGCTCACCATCGAGGTGGATCACTTCATGGAGCGCGGTTATCTGGACGAGCTGGCGCGCGCCTTGAAGCTGGATGACAACCTCAAGGGGAGCATAGAGCGCCAGGTGGCCCAGCTGGGGGCGCCGGGCTGAGCCCGGGAGTCAGCGGATGTACAAGGCCCCGTCATGGGGCCTTGTCGTTGCCGGGGGCTGTTGATTGCCGTGACGAGCCGATAAGATGCGGGTTCCAAAGGGTGACCGCCGAGCCTCTTTCCTCGCTGGCGACCCTCACTGCAAGGAGCATCAGGTGGACATTCGCAAGGCAACTGAACAGGATATCGACGCCATTCTGGCCCTGAACCGGCAGATAGGTCAGCTCCACTTCGAGCAGGTGCCCGAGGTGTTCTGCCCCCCGTCCCCGGAGGACAGGGCCTTCTTGCTCGGCGCCATTGCCGACGAGGCGCGTCTTTTCTGCGTGGCGGTGGTGGCGAGAGAGGTGGCGGGCTTTCTCACCGCCCGCATCGACCTCAACGAGAGCGTCCCCTTTCTCAGCAAGCTGCCCGTCTGCCGCATCACGACCGTGGTGGTGGATGAGGGGCTCCGCTCCCGGGGCATCGGCCGGGCGCTGATCGCCCACGGGGACCAGTGGGGCAAGGCGCGGGGCGCAAGCCAGCTGCGCCTGGAGGTGATGGCTTTCAACGAGCGGGCCAGGGCCCTCTACGAGCGACTGGGCTTCAAGGCCCAGTCACTGACCATGGCCAGATAAGGCGCACTCGCTTGCAAAAGGGCCCGTTACGGGCCCTTGTCGTGTGAGGCGTCAGGGGGGCTCTGCCAGGTTTCCCGTTGCCGGGCGATGAGGTCTGCAAGCCGGTTGAGCGCCGCGTCCAGTTGCGGGCTCCAGGGATGGGAGCTGTTGAGGCGCAGGCAGTGGTTGTGCTGGCCCTGGCTGGAGAAGAGGGCCCCGGGGGCGATGGAGACCCCCGCCTCGATGGCGCTGGCATAGAGCGCCCGGCCATCGAGGCGGGCGTCAAATTCGAGCCAGAGAAAGTAGCCTCCGTCCGGGGAGGAGATACGCGCCTCGGGGAAGAGGCGCATCAGGGCTGCCCGCATCTGCTGCTGGCGCTGGGCCAGGGTGTGGCGCAGGCGGCGAAAGTGGGCGTCCACCCCGCCCTGGCGCAACATGTCGGCCAGCGCCAGCTGACTGGGCACATTGGTCGAGAGCGTCGACATCAGTTGCAGCCGCTGGATGCGCTCGGCGTGGCGCTTGGCCACCACCCAGCCGACCCGAAAGCCCGGCGCCAGACACTTGGTCCAGGAGCCGCACAGCAGGCTCTCTCCTCGCGCATCCCAATGGGTGATGGGCCTTGGCCGCTCGCGCCCGACATAGAGCTCCGCATAGACGTCATCCTCCACCAGGGGGACCTGATGGCGGTTGAGCAGCGCCATCAGCGCCTGCTTGTGCTCATCGGGCATGGTGTGGCCGAGGGGGTGCTGCACATTGCCCATCAGCCAGCACGCCTTGACGGGGCGCTGGGCGAGGGCCTCCTCCAGCAGGGCGAGATCGATGCCCACCCCGGGGATCACCGGGATCTCCACCACCTTGAGCTTGAGCCGCTCGATGGCCTGCAGGGCGCCGTAGAAGGTGGGGGACTCCACCACCACCCAGTCGCCGGGCTCGGTCAGCACCTGAAGACTGAGGGAGAGCGCCTCCATGGCCCCCGTGGTGATGATGATCTGCTGGGGATCCACCGCCATCCCCTCGCCGGCGTAGCGCCGGGCGATGGCGCGGCGCAGTGCCTCGTTGCCGGGGGGCAGATCTGCCACCGTGCTGAAGGGATCGAGGCGGCGCATGCAACTGCCGAGGGCCCGACCGAGCTGGGGGTGGGGGAAGAGGGTAGGGTCCGCCACCGCCATGCCAAGGGGCACCAGTTCCCGTGACTTGCTCGCCTGCAGCACCTCGAACACCAGATCGTTGATGTCCACCGAGCCGCTGTAGCGGGCCTGCTGGGGCTGGCTCTCCCGCCGGGCCGTGCTCGCGGCCTTGACGTAGTAGCCGGACTGGGGCCGCGCCAGGATGAGGCCCCGGCTTTCGAGCAACTGATAGGCCTGGAGCACCGTCATGGGGCTGAGGCCATGGGTCTTGCAGCTCTGGCGGATGGAGGGGATGCGCTCCCCCGGCTGCCAGAGGCCGCTCGTGATCTGCTGTTGCAGCTGGTCTGCCAACTGGCCGTAGCGGGACATGGTGGGCCCAAACTGTTATAGGTGTTTTTCACTATAACTGCATCTGTTATAGGTGTCATGGACCATGGTGTACTTGGCGGGCGAAAACCTGTCCGTTAAATGCAACATAGAGAGTCATGCATGATAAGCCTGGATGATGTGGTCAGCCTCTCCCGAATACAGTTCGGGGCGACGGCGATGTTCCACTTTCTGTTTGTGCCCCTCACCCTGGGGCTGTCCTGGATCCTGGTGATCGCCGAGTCGGCCTACGTGATGACCGGCAAGGTGATCTACAAGGACATCACCCGCTTCTGGGGCAAGCTGTTTGGCATCAACTTCGTGATGGGGGTGACCACCGGGATCACCCTGGAGTTCCAGTTCGGGACCAACTGGGCCTATTACTCCCACTATGTCGGCGATATCTTCGGCACGCCGCTGGCGGTGGAGGGGCTGATGGCCTTCTTCCTCGAATCCACATTGGTGGGCCTCTTCTTCTTCGGCTGGGACAAGCTCTCCCGCGGTCAGCACCTGCTGGTGACCATGCTGGTGGCGCTCGGCTCCAACCTCTCCGCCCTCTGGATCCTCATCGCCAACGGCTGGATGCAAAACCCGGTCGGCGCCGAGTTCAACCCCATGACCATGCGCATGGAGCTGGTGGATGTGGCCGCGGTCATCTTCAACCCGGTGGCCCAGGTCAAGTTCGTCCACACGGTGGCGGCAGGCTATGTGGCGGCCTCCCTGTTCGTGATGGGGGTGAGCAGCTGGTATCTGCTGCACGGCATGGAGGTGCGCTTCGCCCTGCGATCCTTTGCCATCGCCTCGGGTTTTGGCCTCGCGGCCATCCTCTCTGTCATCGTGCTCGGGGACGAGTCGGGCTATCGCTCGGGGGAGGTGCAGAAAGTCAAGCTCGCCGCCATCGAGGCGGAGTGGGAGACGGAGCCCGCCCCGGCTTCTTTCACCCTGTTCGGCCTGCCGGATCAGCGTGCCGAGACCACCCACGCGGCCATCAAGATACCCTATCTGATGGGCATCATCGCCACCCGCTCCCTGGATGAGCAGGTGACGGGGCTCAAAGATCTGAAAGCGCAGCACGAGGCGCGCATTCGCAGCGGCATGCTGGCCCACGAGGCGCTCGAAGCGATGCGGGCAGATGGCAGCAACCAGGCGGCCCGCGCCACCTTCGAGCGCCACCGCAGCGATCTGGGCTACGGCCTCTTGCTCACCCCCTATGCCAAGGAGATCGGCAAGGCGGACGAGGGGGCCATCGCCAAGGCGGTGGCGGACTCCATCCCCCAGGTGGCGCCACTGTTCTGGAGCTTTCGCCTGATGGTGGGCATCGGCGTGGCGCTGCTGGCGCTCTTTGCCGCCGCCTTCCTGCAGCTGTGCCGGGGCAGGCTGGTGCAATCCCCGCGGCTGCTCAGGGCCTTGCTCTGGTCTATTCCGCTGCCCTGGATTGCCATCGAGGCGGGCTGGTTCGTGGCGGAGTTCGGTCGCCAGCCCTGGACCATCAGCGACGTGCTGCCGGTGTCGGCCTCCGTCTCCCTGCTGCAACCGGGGCAGCTCTGGTTCAGCCTCATCGCCATCTTCTTCATTTACAGCAGCCTGCTGGTGGTGGAGCTGTTCTTGTTGCGTCATGTGATCCGCAAAGGGCCTGCCAGCCTGCAGACGGGTCGTTATCAAGGTGAAGTGTTGCAAAACGGGAGTCCTGCCTGATGGATTACGAAACCCTGAAAGTGATCTGGTGGGGGCTGGTGCTCTTCCTGCTGGTCGGCTTCGTGGTGATGGATGGCTTCGATCTCGGGGTCGGCATGCTGCTGCCCGTGGTCGGCAAGACGGATGACGAGCGGCGGGTGCTGCTCAACAGCGTGGGGCCGGTGTGGGAGGGCAACCAGGTGTGGCTCATCGCCGGTGCCGGCACCCTGTTTGCCGCCTGGCCCCTGGTCTATGCCGCCGCCTTCTCGGCGCTTTACGTGCCCTTCATGTTCCTGCTGTTCGGCCTCTTTTTGCGCCCGGTGGGCTTTGACTATCGCAGCAAGCTGCCGGACCCGGTCTGGCGCCGCTGGTGGGACCGCGCCCTGGTGGTGGGTGGTCTGCTGCCGACCCTGGTGTTTGGTGCCACCCTTGGCCTGGTGCTGCAAGGGCTGCCGTTTCGCTTCGATGCGGCCCTTCGCATCCACTATGGCGCCTTTGCGTTCCACTGGCCGCTGCTGTTGACCGCCATGGGGACGGCGCTGGCGCTGCTCTTGCTGCACGGTGCCAGCTTCCTGCAGTGCAAGACCCAGGGGGCCATAGCGGCGCGCAGCGCCCGCCTCGCCCTCTGGCTCGGCCCCCTGGCGAGCGCCCTCTTTGCCCTTGGCGGCGTCTGGCTTGGAGAGATGGCGGGGTATCGCATCATGGCCATCGGCGATCTCAACGGCGCCCTCACTCCGCTGATGAAAGAGGTGGTGGCGGTGCCGGCGGGTTGGCTTGGCAACTTTGTCGCCCATCCGGTGCTCTGGGCCGTGCCTGTGCTCGGGCTCCTGCTGCCCCTGGTGTGCGCGCTGGCAAGCCGCCTCGGCAAGTCCGGGCTGGCGCTCGTGGCCAGCGGCGGTGCCTGCGCCGCCATGATGCTGACCGTGGCCATCGCGCTCTTCCCCTTCGTGCTGCCCTCGTCCCTGGATCCGGCCAGCAGCCTGACCCTGTGGGACAGCACCTCTAGCGAGCGCACCCTGCTTATCATGCTGGGGATCGTCGGGGTACTGATGCCGGTCAACATCGGCTACACCCTCTGGGTCTACCGGGTGGTGCGCGGCAGGGTCAGCGCCGAGCAGGTGCGCCAGCACGGCCACAGCCTCTACTAATCCGCTTCAACACAAGGATCAATGCGATATGTGGTATTTCACCTGGTTGCTGGGGCTGGGGTTCGCCCTGCTCTGCGGGCTGGTCAACCTGCTCTGGCTGGAGGCGCGCTGGGCCGCCGATGAGGATCTCAAGGAGCCCTGAGCCTCGCATCTTGCCCATGAAAAAAGGCCGACACAGGATGTCGGCCTTTTGCTTGCCCGGGGGTCAGGCAAGGGCGGCGCGGCGCTCGCCCGCTTCGCTGACATGGGTGAGGCCGTAGGCCAGCAGCACGATGAGGGCGCCAATCCAGGGGGTGTGCATCAGGCCGAGGTGCTCCACCACGAAACCGCCGACCACGGAGCCCAGCGCAATGCCGACGTTGAAGGCGGCGATGTTGAGTCCGGAGGCCACATCCACGGCATTGGGGGTGTGGCGCTCGGCCTGTTTCACCACCAGTACCTGCAGACCCGGCACGTTGCCAAAGGCGAAGGCGCCCCACACCAGCACGGTCAGTACCGCCAGCACCGGGTGCGGCGCGGTGAAGGTGAGCACCAGCAGCACCACGGCGAGCCCGGCGAACAGCAGCTTCAGCGCAGGCAATGGGCCCATTCGGTCGGCGAGTTTGCCGCCCCAGATATTGCCGACGGCGACCGATACCCCGTACACCAGCAGAATGAGGCTCACCGCGCCGGCGCTAAAGCCGCTCACCTGTTGCAGGATGGGGGCGAGGAAGGTAAACGCCGTGAAGGCACCGCCATAGCCGAGCGCCGTCTTGGCGTAGACCAGAAGCAAGGGCTTCCTGGTGAGCACCGAGAGCTGCTCGCGAACGCTGGAGGCGGCCCCCTTCGGCAGGTTCCCCGGTACCAGCAGCATGCTGCCCACCATGGCGACGAGGCCGAGCAGGCTCACCACCAGGAAGGTCTCGCGCCAGCCAAAGACCTGACCAATCCAGGTGCCAAGCGGGACGCCGGTCACCAGGGCGACCGTGAGGCCGCTGAACATGATGGCGATGGCGCTGGCCGCCTTCTCTTTGGCCACGAGACCCGTGGCGATGGTGCTGCCTACCGAGAAGAAGACCCCGTGGGCCAGCCCGGTGAGAATGCGGGCCACAATCAGGCTCTCGTACCCGGGGGCCTGCCAGGCCAGCAGGTTGCCGACGGTGAAGAGGGCCATCAGCCCCACCAGCAGCCACTTGCGCGGCAGCTTGCCGGTGAGCGCCGTGAGCACGGGGGCGCCGATGGCCACCCCAAGGGCATAGAGGCTGACCAGGAGGCCCGCCGAGGGGAGCGAGACATTGAGCTGCTCGGCGATGGTGGGGATGAGCCCCACGATCACGAATTCGGTGGTGCCTATGGCAAAGGCACTTAAGGTGAGGGCAAATAACGCCAGTGGCATAACAACTCCTTGGATTGGGACTCCCGACGGGAGAATGGCGCCAGTATGCCGAGGGTGTTTGTTGGTAAAAATGACGACAACGTCAAATTACTTTTGCCAAATCAGCAGCAATGGGACCGTGAAATGGGGTATTGGGAATGGCGGAGGCCGCGAGGACAAGCGCGGCCATGCAGCACAAGTTGAATGCAGAGGCAAAGCCTGTAGAGGCAAGGCGTATAGAGGAAGCTGGGGACAAAAAGGCAGGGGCACAAAGAGGAAAGGGCAAGGGAAGGTGGCAGTCGCGCCCGGTATTGAGACAAAAAGACGGGAGGTACAGTGCCTCCCGCTCAGGTTCTCGTCGATGGTGTCGGGTTTTCTTTGCTCCCTTCTCCCCTTGCGGGAGAAGGGCTGGGGATGAGGGGGCTATCTGGTTTAAGGCCTGATGACCTGAATAGAAGAGCCTGCCCTCACCCTCTCCCTCTCCCATAGGGAGAGGGGATAGCCCGTGGTTGCAGTCTGTTCGTGAGGGTCGCCGCTATCCACCGCCGAATCGAGAGGCCATGGTTTAATCCCAATTCGGCGCAAAGTCCGGGTTGGCGCAGCGCTCACCCCGATCCAGGGTGGCGATGGCGGCCATCTCATCGCGACTGAGTTGCACCTTCAGCGCAGCCAGGTTGGCGGCCAGATTCTCCCGTTTGGTAGAGCTCGGGATCACCGTCATGCCCTGGGCCAGCAGCCAGGCCAGCGACACCTGGGCCGCCGAGACGCCGTGGCGCTGGCCGATCTCCATCAGCAGCGGCTCGGCGAGCACCTTGCCATAGGCGAGCGGCATGTAGGCGGTGATGGCGATATCGTGCTCCTGGCAGAATTCGACCACCTTGCGGTTTTGCAGCAGGGGGTGGATCTCCACCTGCTGGTGGGCGATGGCGCCCGGTCCCAAAATCTCGATAGCCTGTTTAAGCTGGGCCACGGTGAAGTTGGAAACCCCGATCTCCCGGGTCAGGCCCCGGGCTTTGGCCACGGCGAGCTGCTCCAGATAGACCGCCATCGGCACCTCATCCTGGGGGGAGGGCCAGTGAATGAGCGCCAGATCCAGATAGTCGGTGCCGAGTTTTTCCAGGCTCACTTCCAGGCTCGGGATCACCTTGCCCGGACCGAACTCGCTGGTCCACACCTTGGTGGTCAGGTAGATATCCTGGCGGGGCACGCCACTCTCGCTCATCAATTGGCCGACTTCGGCCTCGTTGTCATAGATCTGGGCGGTATCGATATGGCGGTAGCCAAGTTCCAGCCCCTGGAGCAGGGAGTCGCGAAGGGGCTGATCTTTCAGGCGGAAGGTTCCAAGACCCAGGTTGGGCATCTTCATCATCAAATTCCTCAGGTTAGTGTTTCTACGCTCAAATGATGGGCTTTGCCTGCGCCGAGGGCGGAGGCAGTCAGGCGCGCCGGTAGCGGCTCACGACCCGGTTGGCAAACCAGGGGGAGGCGAGGCTGGCAAAGGCGATGTAGTGGGGCTGCTGCTGGTGGGCGAGCAGGGCGGCTTCACTCTTCCACTCCTCGTACAGCATCCAGCTATGGGGGCTCTCCAGGCTCTGGTGCAACTGGTAGCGAAGGCACCCCGGCTCTTGCAGGGTAGCGGCGATCAGCGGCTCGAGGGCGGCGCGAAACTGGGCGGCGAATTCGGGTTTGGCGTCAAGCTGGGCAATCACGATCAGGGGGGATGGCATCTGAACCTCCTCGTTAAGACGGGAGTCAGTATGCCCGCCCCAGACTGGGGGATACAGGGCAGCAGTCGCAAAACACTATTGAGGTGAGTGCAGCAATGTGGCCTCCCCATGGCTGGTCGTGGTGCAGGTGGGCCAGGGGAGGGCGGAGTATTATCAGGCGCTGGCCGGTTCGGACCAGACCGCAAATTCATTGCCGCTGGGCTCGACAAAGTGGAAACGGCGGCCACCGGGAAAATCGAACAGGGGGCGCACTATGGTGCCCCCTGCGCCGCCTACCTTGCTCTGAGTCGCCTCAATATCGGCGCTGTAGAACACCAGGAGCGCCCCGCCCTGAGCACTCTGGCTGCACAGATCGGCGCGGTAGAAGCCGCCATCCAGCCCTTCTCCCTCGAAGGCGCAATAATCGGGGCCGTAGTCGGCAAACTGCCAGCCAAAGGCGGCGGTGAAGAAGGCTTGGGTGGCGGCAAGATCCCTGGCCGCAAACTCCACATAGTTCAGTTTTTCATGGGCCTTGGTCATGGGCTCTCCTTGTCGGTGATTATTTCGGTTGCCAGCGCTTTTGCGTGGGGCTCGTGGAGTGGGGCAAGGCGTCCCAGGGGGTCAGCTTGAGCTGCTTGCGCCGAAACCAGAACCAGGTCCCCATCAGCAGACCGAGCCCGATGCCAAACAGCAGGCTCTGGCGCAGGGCAAACCCCGGGCTCACCTCATCCTGCCAGCCGAGGCACCACATCAACACCCCCCAGATAGCGCCGATGGGGAGTCCCAGGGCAAGAACGTTGATCATAAAGCGTTCGTAGTGGGGCGGCCTGATGGTGAACCCCGCCTTTCGCAGCAGCCAGATGATCGGCGGGTTGTAGTTGAGCGTTTGCACGCCCTTCTCGGCCAGCTCCCGATGGGCGGCGGCCAGCCTGTTGTCGAATGTCATGGATCGTCCCTGTCATGGTGTGGCGCCATACGGTGCCGGTTGGCGGCATTGTACTGGCAAGGGCGCAGATAAAACAGGTGGTGCGTCACGATATGAAGCGACGCCTGTCTTGCCAACTCCCGGCCATTTCGCCTATAAAGGCCCATTACTCTTGCCTGGATAACAACAATGAAGACCCATTCCGATGAACTGACCCTGTTTGTGGCCGTGGTGGAGGCGGGCAGCTTTCGCCAGGCGGCGGAGAATCTCGGCATGGATAATTCCGTGGTGAGCCGCGGCATCAAGCGCCTCGAAGAGAAGCTCGCCACCGTGCTCCTCAACCGCACCACAAGGCGGGTCAGCCTGACCGAGGAGGGGAGCTGGTTCTATCAGCGGGCGGTGAAGATCCTGACCGAGATGAGCGAGGCGGAAGGGTTGCTGCTGATGCGCCGGGAGCAGCCGGAGGGCATATTGCGGGTGGACGCCGCCACCCCCTTCATCCTGCATAGATTGGTGCCCATCATCGGCGAGTTTCGCCGCCGCTACCCCGCCATCGAGCTGCAACTGCACAGCTCCGAGGGTTTCATCAACCTGATGGAGCGGCGGGTGGACATGGCCATTCGCATCGGCGAGCTGACGGACTCCTCCCTGCGGGCCCTGCCCCTTGGTCGCTCCAGGCTGCGGCTGCTGGCCTCCCCCGACTATCTGAAGGCACGCGGTACCCCGCGCCAGCCGGCTGACTTGCTGGCTGGCCACGAGCTGCTCGGTTTTTTGCACCCCGATCACCTCAATCATTGGCCCCTATTGAGCGAGGAGCAGGGGGACCGATTCGCCATCACCCCGACCCTGCGGGCCAGCAGCGGGGAAACCTTGCGTCAGCTGGCGCTGGCGGGGCAGGGGATCGTCTGCCTGTCGGACTTCATGACGAGGGATGACAGGGCGAGCGGGGCGCTGGTGGAGGTGCTGGCCCGCAGCAACAGCGGCGCCTCGCGCCCCATCCATGCGGTCTTCTACTCCGATGCCCAACGGGACATCCGGCTGCGGGTCTGGCTCGATTTTCTGAAAGAGCAGCTCGGTGCTGAGGCGTTGTAGAGGGCTTGTCGACAGTTCCAACCCCCTCCACGAGGGGGAGGGGTCATTTTCTCCCACCCCTTGGCAAGGGAAGGGTTGGGGTCGGGGGCGGTCAGAACAGTCGTGCTCGCCAATAAAAAGAGGCCGACATCGCTGTCGGCCTCTTTGCTTTTTTCATCTCAAGGACGCGTCGGTTACCCCATCACTCCTCTTCGGCCCAGCGGCGTGAGCGTTCCACCGCCTTCTTCCAGCCGTTGTAGCGCTTGGCGCGATCGTCACGGTCCATCTGCGGAATGAACTCGCGGTCCACGCTGAACTTGTCTTCCAGCTCTTCGGAGCTCTTCCAGAAGCCCACGGCGAGGCCGGCCAGGAAGGCGGCGCCCATGGCGGTGGTCTCGATGCGGGTCGGACGCACCACAGGGGTGTGCATCATGTCAGCCTGGAACTGCATCAGGAAGTCGTTGGCCACGGCGCCGCCATCCACCTTCAGGGCTGCCAGCTTGATGCCGGAGTCCTGCTGCATGGCATCCAGTACGTCGCGGCTCTGGTAGGCGATGGATTCGAGCGCCGCACGGATGATGTGGTTGCGGTTGGCGCCACGGGTCAGGCCGACCATGGTGCCGCGAGCATACGGATCCCAGTAGGGGGCGCCCAGGCCCACGAAGGCCGGCACCAGGTAGACGCCGTTGGTGTCGCCTACCTTGCTCGCGAAGTAGTCGGTATCGCGGGCATCGTGGATGATCTTGAGCTCATCGCGCAGCCACTGGATGGTGGCGCCGCCCATGAAGACCGCCCCTTCCAGTGCGTAGTTCACTTCCCCTTTCGGGCCGATGGCGACCGTGGTCAGCAGGCCGTTGCTGGAGCGAACCGGCTCGGTGCCGGTGTTCATCAGCATGAAGCAGCCGGTACCGTAGGTGTTCTTGGCCATCCCTTTTTCGAAGCAGAGCTGGCCGAACAGGGCGGACTGCTGGTCACCGGCGATACCGGCGATGGGGATGCGGGCGCCGCCGCCACGGGTGGTGTAGCCATAGACCTCGGAGGAGGGTTTGACTTGCGGCAGCATGGAGGCGGGGATGCCCAGCTCGTCCAGCATGCGCTCATCCCACTTCAGGTCGCGGATGTTGTAGAGCATGGTGCGCGACGCGTTGGTCGGATCGGTGACGTGCACCTCGCCGTTGGTCATCTTCCACACCAGCCAGGTGTCGATGGTGCCGAACAAGAGCTCGCCGTTCATCGCCTTCTCGCGGGCCCCTTCCACGTTGTCCAAGATCCACTTCACCTTGGTGCCGGAGAAGTAGGCATCCAGCACCAGGCCGGTGTTCTCGCGCACATACTCTTCCAGGCCGCGCGCTTTGAGCTCCTCGCAGATGGCGGCGGTGCGGCGGCACTGCCAGACGATGGCGTTGTAGATGGGCTTGCCGGTGGCCTTCTCCCACACCACGGTCGTTTCACGCTGGTTGGTGATGCCGATGGCGGCAATCTGCTCGCTGTGCAGGCCGCTCTTGGCCAGCACTTCGGTGAAGACGGAGGACTGGGTCGCCCAGATCTCCATGGGGTCGTGCTCAACCCAGCCCGCCTTCGGGTAGTGCTGGGTGAATTCGCGCTGGGAGGTCGCGACTATGTTGGCATCCTGATCGAAGACGATGGCACGGGAGGAGGTGGTGCCCTGGTCCAGCGCAACGACAAATTTCTTTTCAGCAGACATGATGTTCTCCACGTTTTTATTTTCCACGTTGTTACACGTTGGGGAGGGCCGCTCTCAGGCGGCGGCCTCTTCTTTGTTAGACAGCTTGGAGGCTTCTTCGGTGGCGACGCGGTTGCCCGGGACGCAGGGAGCCAGCACTTTCACATACAGGGCGGTACCGATCTGGGCGCCGACGATGGGGCCAAGGATGGGGACCCAGAAGTAGGGGTTGTCACGACCACCGGTCAGGGCCACGTCACCCCAGCCAGCCACGAAGGCGAACAGTTTGGGGCCGAAATCACGGGCCGGGTTCATGGCAAAGCCGGTCAAGGGGCCGAGGGAGGCGCCGATCACCGCGATCAGGATACCGATGAGCAGGGCGGCGGCGAAGCCTTTGGGGGCGCCGTTGTTGTTGTCACCCAGTGCCATGATGCCCAGCATCAGGACGGCGGTGATCACCATCTCGACCGCGAAAGCCTGCATGTTGGAGAGCAGGGCATTGGGGTAGGTGGAGAAGATGCCCGCAGTGCCAAGGCTCTCGACGCTGCCGCGCACCACGTTGTGGGTCAGCTCCCACTGGGTGAACAGGTTGCTGTAGAGGGCGTAGACCAGGGCGGCGGAGGCGAATGCCCCGGCTATCTGGGCGATGATGAAGGGCACCACCTTGCGCTTGTCAAAGCCGCAGAAGGTCATCAGCGCCAGGGTCACGGCAGGGTTGAGGTGGGCACCGGAGATGCCACCGGTAACATAGATGGCGATGGCGACACCCAGGCCCCAGGTAATGGAGATTTCCCATTGCCCGAAGTTGGCGCCAGCCAGCACCAGGGCGGCCACGCAACCGACGCCGAAGAAGATCAGCAGGCCGGTGCCGATAAACTCGGCGAGGCACTCGCCAAGCAGGGTATTGGGTCTTTGTATGCTCATAGTTGTTATTCCTTATATCCACCCACAGTAGGTTTGATGTTCCGTTTTGTTATCTTTCATTCCCATTCATTGCGCCCGAAAACGTTTCTTCTTGTTTTTTGAGCTTGCGCAAACGTTATGCTCGTTTGCGCTCGTTCTTGGACGAGAGAGAAAATAAACCTTCTGCGTCAATTCACCATACCCCCGCCACCGGAAATGTGGGCAAGATCCCATTCATTGCTAAGAAAATGTGACGAAAAGCAACAGTTATCGGCCATATTACTCCTTAGTGAGTAGCTAAAGGCCACGCCATACGTGGGCTGACCCTGGATGCGCGTTCACTCACTGCGTCACAATTTTTGTAATAAAACTGCAATAATTTAGCGCTCATCACAGATCAAATGTTCACAATTGAGCATAATTGGCTCGCTTGCGAATTAAGACGCGTCTGATCGCCGGCATGAGCGGGGCGTCCTCAACCGCCCAGAACAACAATAAAAGGAAGCAGAACATGCTTAGTCTCTTCAGGCCTGCACCCCATATCGACCGGCTGCCGGCCGACAAGGTGGATCCCTTCTACAAACGCATGCGTTGGCAGGTGTTCTTCGGGATCTTCTTCGGGTATGCGGGTTACTACCTGGTACGGAAAAACTTCAGTCTGGCGATGCCCTACCTCATCGAGCAGGGCTTCTCCCGTGGGGATCTGGGTCTGGCGCTGTCCGGCGTCTCCATCGCTTACGGTCTCTCCAAATTCCTGATGGGGAACGTGTCGGACAGATCCAACGCGCGCTACTTCCTCTCCGCCGGTCTGCTGCTCTCGGCAGGCATCATGTTCATGATGGGGACCATGCACTGGGCTACCTCCAGCATTGGCATCATGTTCGTGCTCCTGTTCCTGAACGGCTGGGCACAGGGCATGGGCTGGCCTCCCTGCGGCCGTACCATGGTGCACTGGTGGTCACAGAAGGAGCGGGGTGAGATCGTCTCGGTCTGGAACGTGGCCCACAACGTGGGCGGCGGCATGATAGGCCCCCTGTTCATCCTCGGCATGGGCTGGTTCAACGACTGGCGCAGCGCCTTCTATGTGCCTGCGGCGGCGGCGGCGGCCATCGCGGTGATCGCCTTCTTCGTGATGCGCGATACCCCGCAATCGGTCGGTCTGCCCCCCATCGAGGAGTACAAGAACGACTACCCGAAGGATTACAACGAAAGCCACGAGCAGGAGTTCTCCGCCAAGGAGATCTTCATGAAGTACGTGCTGCACAACAAGCTGCTCTGGTACATCGCCATCGCCAACGCCTTCGTCTACCTCATCCGTTACGGCGTGCTGGACTGGGCGCCCACCTATCTGAAAGAGGCCAAGGACTTCAGCGTGGATCACTCCTCCTGGGCCTACTTCCTCTATGAGTGGGCGGGGATCCCGGGCACCCTGCTGTGCGGCTGGATCTCCGACAAGATGTTCAACGGCCGCCGCGCCCCGGCAGGCATCCTGTTCATGGTGCTGGTGACCCTCTCCGTGCTGGTCTACTGGTTCAACCCGGCGGGCAACCCGACCATCGACATGATGGCCCTGGTCGCCATCGGCTTCCTCATCTATGGCCCCGTCATGCTGATCGGCCTCTACGCCCTGGAGCTGGCGCCCAAGAAGGCGGCCGGTACCGCGGCGGGCTTCACCGGCCTGTTCGGTTATCTGGGTGGCGCGGTCGCGGCCAACGCCATGCTGGGCTATACCGTTGACCACTTCGGCTGGGACGGCGGCTTCATGGTGCTCACCGTCTCCTGCGTGCTCTCCATCATCCTGCTGGCCATGACCCTCAAGCACGAGAACGAGTCGATTGCCGCCAAGGCGGCTGCCCATAAGGCATAAAACGTGATCCTGCCCTTATCGATTGGAAAAGGGATCAGGTACACTGCCAAAGGCCCCGCACCTGCCGGGGCCTTTTTTCGTCTCATCTGCGGAGTGCAAGCGTGAAGCAAACCCAACGACATCTGGAGATCCTGGACGTCCTGACCCGGCAGGGTTTCGTCTCGACCGACGATCTGGTGACCCATTTTGACGTCAGCCCCCAGACCATTCGCCGGGATCTCAACGATCTCGCCGAACAGAACAAGATCCGGCGCCATCACGGCGGGGCCTCACTGCATTCGAGCACCGTCAACACCGCCTACAGCGCCCGCAAGGTGATGCAGCTCAAGGAGAAGGAGCGCATCGCCCGGGAAGTGGCCGCCAACATCCCCGACGGCTCGTCGCTCTTTATCGACATCGGCACCACCACCGAGGCCATCGCCCGGGCCCTGCTCGACCACCGGGAGCTGCGCGTGGTCACCAACAACCTGAACGTCGCCAGCATCCTGACCGCCAAGGATGACTTCACCGTCATCATCGCCGGCGGCGAAATTCGCAACCGGGATGGCGGCATCGTCGGGGAGGCGACCCGCGACTTCATCGGCCAGTTTCGCATGGACTACGGCGTCATCGGCATCTCGGGCATCGACAGCGACGGCTCCCTGCTCGATTTCGACTATCACGAGGTGAAGATCGCCCAGGCCATCATCGCCCACTCCCGCCAGGTGTTCCTGGCCGCCGACCACACCAAGTTTGGCCGCAACGCCATGGTCAACCTCGGCAATCTCAACCAGATCCACGCCCTGTTCACGGATCAGGAGCCGCCGGAGAAGCTGATGCGACTGATGTCCCAGCATCAGATCGCCTGCCATATCTGCTGAGCTTCCCCGCACAGGCATCAGGCCGCCTCGGGGCGGCCGCTTTTTTTTCCTGGCCCTCCCGGCCTGCGGCGTCTCCCTTGCGGCGCCAAAGAGGCCAGTTCCTGGCGCTGATACTCCTTCTTTGACCCCCTGATGTTGCCCCCGCACTCGGGCACCCGGTTTGCACCGACGCCAGGCGCCAGCGAGGAATTCACGCCATCGCCTTCATCACCTTGCCCCATGGGCACCCCCATCCGTGACTCTTTGTTCTCCTCCCTGCCCGAAATGGCTGTTTCCGGCAGACCTTAGCCTTGCCAGGCCGTCACCGACTGGCAGCATTTTTAGCATTGTGAAAACAATCGCGATCACATTTCTCTCACGAAATGTTCGTTTATTGGTTTTTCATGTTCTAATATGAGCGAAATCAAACATTGCTGTCATGGCAAACACAAAATAAGAAAGTAGGTGAACATGAGCGAACATTATGATCTGGTCGTCGTCGGCGGCGGCATCAACGGGGTCGGCATCGCGGCAGATGCGGCGGGGCGGGGGCTGAAGGTGGCGCTGTTCGAGGCGAGCGATCTCGCCTCTGCCACCTCGTCCAACTCCAGCAAGCTGATCCACGGCGGCCTGCGCTACCTCGAACATTACGAATTCCGGCTGGTGAAAGAGGCGCTGGCGGAGCGGGAGGTCCTGCTCGGCATGGCTCCCCACATCGCCCGTCCCATGCGTTTTCGTCTGCCCCATCGCCCGCACCTGCGTCCGGCCTGGATGATCCGAGCCGGTCTCTTCCTTTATGACAACCTGGCCAAGCGGGACAAGCTCAAGGGGAGTTGCGGCCTGCGCTTTCTGCCGCAGGACGGTCTCAAGAGCGGCATCAACAAGGGCTTTGAATACTCGGACGCCTGGGTCGACGACGCCCGGCTGGTGGTGCTCAATGCCATGCTGGCGCGGGACAAGGGCGCCGATGTGCAGACCCGTACCCGCTGCGTCAAGGCGGTGCGCGGATCCAAGCACTGGACCCTGACGCTGGAGCGGGAAGGGGGCGAGCAATTCACCGTCAGCTGCCGTGGTCTGGTCAATGCGGCGGGCCCCTGGGTCAAGACCTTCTATGACGAGAGCCTGAGCGAGAAATCCCCCCGCGGCATTCGCCTCATCAAGGGGAGCCACATGATAGTGCCGCGCATCCATGAGCGCGAAGAGGCTTACATTCTGCAAAACGAGGACAACCGCATCGTCTTCGTCATCCCCTACCAGCAGGACTATTCCCTCATCGGCACCACGGACGTGGAGCACAAGGGCAGCCCGCGGGAAGCCAAGATCAGCGATGCCGAGATCAACTACCTGTGCAAGGTGGTCAATGCCCACTTCACCAGGCAGATAAGCCCGGCAGACGTGGTGTGGACCTATGCCGGGGTGCGCCCCCTGTGTGACGACGAGTCCGATTCACCCCAGGCGGTGACGCGGGACTACACGCTCGAGCTCAGTGGTGAATCCGACGGCGCGCCGCTCTTGTCGGTGTTTGGCGGCAAGCTCACCACCTACCGCAAGCTGGCCCAGGCCGCCTGCAACAAGCTCAAGCCCTGGTTCAGCCAGATGGGAGAGGACTGGACCGCCTCCTGCCGGCTGCCCGGTGGCGAGTTCGACTGCTCGGTGCGTGAACTGGCGCGTGCCTTTGCGCTGGAATTCGACTGGCTCGACGATCGCAGCGCCCTGCGCATCGCCGAATCCTATGGCGCTCATGCCCGCCTCTGGCTGAAGGAGGAGCGCGGCCAGCACTTTGGCGCCGGGCTGTATGAATCCGAAGTGCGCTATCTCATCGCGCGCGAATGGGCTCACTCTCTGGAGGACATCCTGTGGCGCCGCAGCAAGCTGGGGCTGCGCCTGTCGGAATCCGAACAGCAGCAGCTCGGTGCCTGGCTGCTCGAGCACCACCACGCCCTGCCCGAAGCCTGCTGATGACCCATGGCGGGCGGCCTTTGCCGCCCGCCGTCAAACTGCAATAAACCCCTGCTATAACAATTACCTGCATCCTACACACCATAACAACGAGATCTCTTGATGAAGCAACCTCACCGTACCCTGATAGCCCTTGGCCTCGGGGCTGCCCTGGCGCTGCCCGCACTGGCGGCCGACGAAGGCAAAATCGTGATCGCCCACCGTGGTGCCTCCGGTTACCTGCCGGAACACACCCTGGAATCCAAGGCCCTGGCCTATGGCATGGGCGCCGACTATCTGGAGCAGGACCTGGTGATGACCAAGGATGACCAGCTGGTGGTGATGCACGATCACTTCCTCGATGGCATCACGGACGTGGCCGAGCGCTTCCCCGGCCGGGCCCGCCCGGACGGTCGCTACTATGTGGTGGATTTCACCCTGGACGAGGTGCGCTCCCTGCGCATGACCGAGCCGTTCCAGCTGGTGGACGGCAAGCAGGTGCCGGTCTATCCGGCGCGCTTCCCGCTGTGGAAGTCCAGCTTCAGGATCCACACCTTCCAGGAAGAGATCGAGATGATCCAGGGGCTCAACAAGAGCACCGGCAAGCACATCGGCATCTACCCGGAGATCAAGGCTCCCTGGCTGTTCCGCCACGAGGGCAAGGACATCTCCAGGGCGGTGCTCAAGGTACTGAAGGAGTACGGCTACACCAGCAAGAACGACAAGGTCTATCTGCAGTGTTTCGATGCCAACGAGCTCAAGCGCATCAACGGCGAACTGATGCCCGCCATGGGTATGGACTTGAAGTTGGTGCAGCTGATGGCCGAGACCGACTGGAACGAGACCATGGTCTACGACGCCAAGGGCAAGGCGACCCCCTATGACTACGACTGGATGTTCAAGCCGGGGGCCATGAAGACCATCGCCACCTATGCCGAGGGGATAGGTCCCTGGAAACCCATGGTGGTGACCGAGCCGGGCACTCCTGGCAAGCCGGTCTTCACCGGCATGGTGAAAGAGGCCCACGCGGCCGGCCTCAAGGTGCATCCTTATACCTTCCGTCAGGATGAGGGGCAGATCCCGGCCTATGCGAAAGACTTCACCGACCTGCTCAACATCTTCCTCTACCAGGCCGATGTGGATGGGGTATTCAGCGACTTCCCCGACAAGGCGGTCGAGGCTATCAAGGCCCACGGCAAATAATAAAAGAAGAGCAACACGGGAATGCAAGCGGGGCCAGGTGCCCCGCTTTTTTATGCCCGGCGTCATCGCCGGGATAAGGGGTCATGAGAGGGGGCAGAGAGATGATATTGAAAGGGGTGGGTGTAATCTAATGTTTACGACATGAGGCTGATCCGGCCTCGCGAGTCGCTACTTTTGAGTTGTCTCACCCTGCATTCTTGGTCATTTATCCATCTATCAGCGCGCAAAGACGCTAGTTTCACTTGATTGTTTGTTTTTCCTTGGTAAGGTGGGGGCGGTTGCGTAACAAAGTGCTGACTTGTGTAAATAAAAATGAACAGTTGGTGCCCTTGGCTTGAAACAGTAGAGAGAATGAGAAAATGCAAAGAGATCCCCTGAACAACATCCATATCCAGTCCGAACAAGTGATGATCACGCCTGCCCAGCTCAAGGAGAAACTGCCCATCTCCGATCGCGCGCTGGCATTCGTGCAAGGGGCCCGCAATACCATCGCCGACATCATCCACCGTCGCGATCACCGCCTGCTGGTGATCTGTGGTCCCTGCTCCATCCACGACATGGACGCTGCCAAAGAGTACGCAACCAGACTCAAAGCGCTGCATGACGCCTATCAGGACTCTCTCTACATTGTCATGCGGGTCTACTTTGAGAAGCCGCGCACCACGGTCGGCTGGAAGGGCTTTATCAACGATCCGAACCTGGACGGCACCTTTGACGTGGAGCTGGGTCTGCACCGCGCCCGCGAGCTGCTCTGCTGGCTGGCCGAGCTGGAGTTGCCGCTGGCGACCGAGGCGCTCGACCCCATCAGCCCGCAATACCTGGCGGAGCTCTTCTCCTGGTCGGCCATCGGTGCCCGCACCACCGAATCCCAGACCCACAGGGAGATGGCGTCCGGCCTCTCCATGCCGGTCGGCTTCAAGAACGGCACCGACGGCAACCTCGGCACCGCCATCAATGCGCTGCAGGCCGCTTCCAGTCCTCATGCCTTCATGGGGATCAACCAGCAGGGTCAGGTCGCGCTGCTGCAGACCCAGGGCAACCCGGATGGTCATGTGATCCTGCGCGGCGGCAAGCACCCGAACTACGACTCGGTCAATGTATCGCTGGCGGAAGAGGCGCTGGAGAAGGCGGGTCTGCTGCCCGGTCTGGTGGTGGATTGCAGCCACGGCAACTCCAGCAAGGATCACCGGCTGCAGCCCAAGGTGGCCGACAACGTCATTCACCAGATCCAGGAGGGCAACCGCTCCATCATCGGGGTGATGCTCGAATCCAACCTGTTCGAAGGCAACCAGTCCAGCGAGCAGCCCAAGTGCGAGATGCGCTACGGCGTCTCCATCACCGATGCCTGCATCGACTGGGAGACCACGGATGCGCTGCTGGCCCGCTGCCACAGCCAGCTGGCGGCACCACTTTTGGCCAGAACATCGGCATAAGCCGTGGTATCTTGTTGTAACTGATTGAACCATCGAGGTATCACTGCCCACGCAGTGATACCTTGTTGCCTCTTGAATGACAGGGCGTCGCTGCGGGCGGCGCCAGCAGGGACTGGACATGGCGGAAGAGTTGAATGCCCTCAGGGACAAGATAGATGCGGTGGACAAGCAGCTGATTGATCTGCTGGCTGCCCGTCTCGCCCTGGTGGGGGAAGTGGGGGAAGTGAAGAGCCGGCACGGCCTGCCCATCTACGCGCCGGATCGGGAGGCGAGCATGCTGGCCCGCCGCCGCGCCGAGGCCGAGGCACTAGGGGTGCCGGGGGACCTTATCGAGGATGTGTTGCGCCGGGTGATACGCGAGTCCTATATTCTGGAGTCCGCCAGCGACAAGGAGCACCACTTCAAGTGCATGAAGCCTGAGCTCGGCAAGGTGGTGATCATCGGTGGCCAGGGGCAGCTTGGGCGCCTGTTCGGCAACCTGTTCAGCCTCTCGGGCTACCGGGTCGAAACCCTGGGTCAGGCCGATTGGCCACGCGCCGACGAGATCCTGCACGGCGCCGGGCTGGTGATGGTGGCGGTGCCCATCGACGTCACCTGCCAGGTGATCGACCGGCTCGGCAACCTGCCGGCGGACTGCCTGCTGGTGGACGTGACCAGCGTCAAGAGTGAACCGCTTGCCCATATGCTGGCGATACACCAGGGGCCTGTGCTGGGGCTGCACCCCATGTTCGGACCGGACGTGGCGAGCCTCGCCAAGCAGGTGATCGTCTGCTGTCAGGGACGCGAACCCGCCGCCAGCCAGTGGCTGCTGGAGCAGATGACCATCTGGGGGGCGCGTTTGCAGCAGGTGGAGGCCAGGGCCCACGACGAGGCAATGACCTTTATTCAGGCGCTGCGCCACTTTGCCACCTTTGCCTACGGCTGGCATCTCTCCCGCGAGCAGGCCAACATCGACCGCCTGCTTGCCTTAAGCTCTCCCATCTACCGGCTGGAGCTGGCCATGGTGGGACGGCTGTTCGCCCAGGATCCCCACCTCTACGCCGACATCATATTGTCGTCGCCCCAGAACCTCGCGATGATCCGCCGCTACTACCAGAACTTCGGCGAGGCGCTGGGCCTGCTGGAGCGGGGCGACAGAGAGGGCTTCATCGAGGCCTTCAGCCAGGTCTCCGGCTTCTTCGGCGAGCGGGCGGAGGAGTTCCTGCGCGAGAGCCGCACCCTGCTGGCCCAGGCCAACGATCGTCGTCATCACGGCTGATGCACAAAGACATCCATACAAAAGGGGCCTGATGGCCCCTTTTTCATGTTGTTTGTGCTGCACCGATAACCAGGGTAGATGAAAACAGAGGTCTGGGCGTGAAATCGCCCTGTTTCATTCGGCAGGCGGTTGACGCAAGTCGGCGTCATGCCAGCCCAGCGGCAGGGTCAGCAGCTGATCGATCAGCTCCCGGCGGTCGGATTTCTCCAGATAGGCGAGGTAGAGCGGGCGGCTCAGGGATTGGCCCCCTTCCACCAGATGAAGCTGCCCCTGCTCCAGGAAGGGGCTCACCATGCGCCTTGGCAGGTAGGCGGCGCCGCCGTTGGCCAGTACGAATTGCAGGGCCATGCTGGCGGAGCTCGAATGCAGAACTGGGGTCTTCTGCAGGCTCTGCAATCGGCTCGATGGCGGTTCGAAGCTGGTGCCCCAGTCGAGATGAATGTGGGGCATCTGCATCAGGCTGTCGGCGTTTGCGGCCGGCTCCCGGCTCACCAGTTCGAATACCAGCTCGCCGATGGGGTGCAGGGCAATCTCGTCGATCTTGGTCGGCTCGGAGAGCAGGGCGAGATCGAGGGAGCGCTCCAGCAACTGGCGACAGAGGTGCTCGCGGGAGGCCGTTTCGAGGCGCACCGCGAGGCCGGGGGCCAGGGCATAGACATGGTTCAGCCAGTCGTTGAAGTCGAGCTCCCAGAAGACGGCGGGGGCGCCGATGGCAAGCTGCTGGCTGAAACCGGGGGAGAGGGCCACGTCCTGCTTGGCGCGCCCCAAAGTATGCAAAATGGCGTCTGCGTAGGGCAGCAGACGCTCACCGGAGGCAGTCAGGCGGATGTTGTTGCGATGACGGGCAAACAGGCTGACCCCGAGTTGCTGCTCGAGCTGGCGGATCCGGAAGCTCACCGCCGACTGGGTCAGGTAGAGATTTTCAGCCGCCCGGCCAAAGTGCCGGGTCTTGCTGACCTCGATGAAGGTCCGAAGCAGCTCGGTATCCATTAATCGAGGGACTCGTCGCTGCCGCCACCGCCGCCTTCAAAGCTGCCACCCGCATCTTCATTGGCGCCGCCAGCGACGGTGCACAGACGGTGCACGCGCTTGGGACCAATCACCTTCAGGTATTTGAACCACACCTTGGCGTGGGGGTTGTTGCCGGCTGCGCCGGATTTGACCTGTTCGATAAAGGCACTTTCTACGTCATCGCGCGGGGCCAGGTTGCCCTGATAGAGCGCCAGCATCACGGTGCCATATTTTTCCAGACTGTCCGCTTCGGCCACGGTGAATTCGCCACTGCGACGCAGGCCACGGGGAAAATGTTTGAAGTCGTTGAAACGCTTGTCTGATTCGAAGCTCATAATGCTCTTGTTCTGGTTAGTTTGACCTTTGCGGGCAAGTATCATCAGGCCGTCGCAGAGTGCAAAATCAATTTTCTTACTATGTTAATAAATATCTTTTATCGAACAGGGTTTGTCGCATCCCGAGGGGGCATTTTGCGGTGCGCTGCACAAAAAAGCCTGAAAAATAGTGGAGTTATGTCAGATTTTGTACAGGAAAAACCGCTCAAGAACGGGCTCGGAAGCTAAAAATAAGGCGCCGTATGGCGCCTTTTTATCATCATGGCTGAGCTGAACCCGAGTGCGCGGCACTCACTCAATCATGGCTGGCTGTGCCAGGTTGTCGGCACGCCACAGACGATAGCGCACCTCGTACTCCTGGGGCACATAGATGACGAAGGGCAGCTTGGAGTTGTAGTTCACGAAGAAGCCCTGACCGTAGATCTGGACGAAACTCTCCTTCTTCTGGCCGTCTGGGCAGGCCATCAGGGTGCTGACGGGGCCGGTGACTTGGCCCAGGGTCAGGTAGTTGTAACCCCAGCCCTTGACGCTGTGCTGTTCCAGATTGCCCGCGAAGCGGGGCAGGTTGCAGTCGACCAGCATCTTCTTGCCGACTTGCAGCTCGACCATCATGTCGGCTTCGTTCTCGACTTCCGGCAGACGGATCACGACACGTTCCTGGTTCACTTCGGCGGCAGGGAACATGCTGATATCAAATTTTTTCGGTTCGGCGGCGAAGGCATGGCCACCCAATAACAAGGCGCCCAGCAGGCTAAAACGCAACACGGTTTTCATCTGTACCTCTTGGGATTGGTTCAACGCCGCTAGACTAACCGCTCTGCCGGTTTCATGCCAGCGCTGCGGCGTGCAAAACCGCCCTGAACAGGCATCACATGACGCAATTTGATGCTTTTTTGACGGTCAGGGTCACCCTGGCGCTTCTTGCATCGTGTCAAACAGGGGGCCGGGTGGCCCCCATGTCCAGGCTGTCACCTCACCAGCAGGACCTGTTTCGCCCAGGCGCGGGGGGCGCGCTGGGCGACGGAGCCGCTGGTGATGTCCAGGTAGGCGACGCCCTGAAGGGCCGGCACCGGGGTGGAGGACCAGAGATAGACATAGCCGTCGTTCACCTCCTTGCCATCCCCAGCCATGGCGCGGGGGAAGATGGTTTCGTTCAATGCCGGTTTGTAACAGGCGGACTCCAGAATGCTGGCGAGCTCCTTGATGGTGGGCAGGCGCCAGTCGTGATGACCACCAAAGCCATACAGGGCGTGGCTCGGTTCGGTGCGGATCCGTTCCGCCGTCTGCAGTGCCTGTTGCCAGTAGAGGCGGGTGGGTTCCCCCTCGCAGCTCTGGTTGCGCCAGGTCTGGCCGAGCTGGCAGCGCATCCAGGTCAGACCGGTGCCCCTGTCGGTGACGGTGCCGTTGCCGTGATCCTGGAAACGGGCGGTGGGGCTGGTACGGGGCAGGGCGTCGTCGCAGATGGCGATGGCCAGTGCCAGGGGGCTGCACAGGGTGAGCAGCAGGGTCAGAAGATACTTGTTCATCGGGTTACCTCGGCCACCAGGCGCAGTTGCAGACCGTTGGCGTCATTGCTGTTTTGAACTGGGGTGGGATAGTCGGCACCGGCGTCCTCGCCGAGGAAGATGTGGGCGATGGCGCTCAGAGGCGCGCTCTCCAGCCGGCGGGACGGGGTCAGGGTCTGGCTCCAGTAATAGCCATCGAAGCCATTGAGTCCGGTGCCGACATCGGGGAAGTAGCGCACATCCAGGGTGACGAGCTGGCCATCCTGGCGGGCGAGGGAGCCGTAGTGCTGCAAACTCATCAGCTCACGGGCGTGGGGCAGGCGCCAGTGGGTGATGCCGCACAGTTGCTGTGCATTGAGCCACTGACGGTACTGCTCCGTGGTGCAGATGGCCTCCCCTTCGGGGCAGGCGTAATCCCGCTCCTCCTGGGTCGGGTGATAGTTGTCGAACTCCCAGGCGAAGGTGCGGTGCAGATCCCTCGGACTGTCCGGATCCGCCAGCTTCTTCTCCCAGACGAGGCCGGTATTGAGATCCTCCACGCACTCCCAGTTGGGGGCGTTGTCCGCCAGGGGCTGCCCCTTGCCATCCAGCTTGCGATAGCGCAGGGGCGCCTGGTCCAGGCTCGCCTCCTGGCCCGGGTGATCCGCAGGCTCCTGGGTGAGCAGATAATCCACCCCGTCCGTGTAGGTGGTGACGCCGCTGGCGGTCACCAACGCCCGGGGTTGCTGCTGCATCAGCACGGCGGCGAGTCTGGCCTGCTGGCTCAGTAGCTCGGGGCTGGCGGCAAAGTGCCGGGCGAGCTCGGGCAGCAGGGTGACAAGGCCTTGCCAGATCTGCTGACGGCGTTCGCTGGCGGGCAGGGTGGCCTCGTCATCGAAGGCGGCGAGGGCCAGCTCGGCGAGGGCGCGGTTGAAGTCGCTCAGCTGCGCCAGTGCCGCCAGGTCTGGGCCGGGGTGAAGGGGCGCCAGGGCGAACAGCACGTCCGTCAGGGCCTGAGCCGGTGGCAGCCCGTCCGAGATACGCGTCTGCAGCAGGGTGCTGAGGGGGCTGGGGGTGAGGTGCTGGTTGTCCTGGCGCGCCGCCGGGTGGGCCAGGGGCAGGGCGGCGGGATCCGCCGGAATGAACAGCAGGGGAGTGGTGAGCAGATCAGGGTGGCGCCGGGTCAGGGAGTGGGCACCGGCCTCGCCGCTGACGGCGGGCTCATTGGCTTCGCAGCCGTCGTTCTGGTTCAGGTTGATGCACAGGGTGCCCGCAGCGGGCAGGCTGACCGTCAGGCGGTAGTCCGGCGCGGTCAGGGGAGCCTCGTCCGAACCGCCGCCACAGGCGCTGAGCAGGGGGGCCAGCAGGCAGACGAGCGGGGTCATTCTCATGGTCATGGTGTGTCCTTGGAGGGGCCTTGGCCCCTCTCTTCTTTATATAGGGAGAGTCAGAGGTGACGCAGACGGCGCCACAGGGCCAGCGGCAGCAGCCAGAGCAGGGAGAAGGTCCCCCCGCCACTGCTGTCCGAGGTATCGAAGCGGATGATGCCGTCATCCGGCACGGGCACGGTGTTGCCGCACTGGGCGCCGGTACGCTGACTGATGCTCCACCCGTTCAGGAAACCCTGATTGCCCGGTTTGCTGTCCACCACCTCCAGGGTCCAGCGACCGGCCAGGGGTTCTCCTTCGAAGGCGCTGAAGGGTTGCAGGGACTGCAACTCGGTGGGGAAGACCCCTTTCAGGCTCGGCAGGGAGCTGTAACCCTTGTCCCAGATCTGGACCCGGGTGCCGGCGGGGGAGCTGAGCCAGATCTCCAGCTCATCCAGCGCCTCGTGCTGCAGATCAAGGCTCAGTTGAAGCCTGTCGCTCACACGGGCATCGCTCTTCTCCAGCAGCAGGCTGGTTTCGCTCAGGCCGCGCACCTCCTCGCTCTGGGCATCGTTCAGTCGCTGCGACCGACCACTGGCCCGGCTGATGACGGGGGTGCCGATGGGCAGGGTCAGGGATTGCTGCCACTGGCGCTCGGTGGGGCTGGTACCGGTCATGGCGAGATTCACCGAGAGGCTCGCCTCGTCGCCGCAGGCGAGCGGGCTCTGGGCCAGCAGGCGCAGGGTGGTGGTCATGCTGGCACCGGCGGCCAGGGTCGCTGGTTGCCAGTTGTCAGGATCGGCCTGCAACCCGGTTGGCAGGGTGAGGGCCAGCTCGTTGAGGGTCACTTCCTCTTTGCCCGGGTTGCTGAGGGTCAGCTGCACCGACTGGCGCTGCCCCAGCGGGATGGCGCTCCCCTCGGCGAGGGCGATATTGACGGGAGCTTGCAGCAGCCCGTGCTGGCGAAATGCCTGCTCCAGCAGACGGGCATAGGCTCGCGTCGGGTAGAGACGGGCGGCAGTATCCACGGTGATCCGGGCCAGTTGCGGCATGCGAATGGCCGGCCCCAGGCCGAAGTGGGATTCGATGATGACGCGATCAAACTCGTCCCTGGCCGCCTCACCGTGCTCGGCCACCGCCGTCAGCAGGGCCTGGAACAGCGGGGTGCCCCAGAGCTGATCCCCGTTGCTGCCGTTGATGGTGCGGTGGGCCGGGTAGCGGTAGTCCGGATGGTAGCGGGCGCGCAGATCGTCGAGTTGGCGTGGGGTGCGGTCGGTGAAGCGGGCATCCCAGTTGAACACCATGGCGGGTTCGAACTGGCGACCGGCTTCGCTGCGCTGACGATGACTGGCGGCCAGGTAGTCGCCAAAGCCCTCGCCGATGGCCCCCCAGTCTCCCTCTTCCCCGAGATCCGGCAGGATGTGGTGCTGCACCCCGTGGCCGAACTCGTGCCAGATGACCATGGGATCCTCGGCATCGGGCACGCCGCTGCGACCCAGCTCCAGCCTGCGTTCGAACGGATCGTAGAGGGAGTTGTCCTGAAAGCCCGCGTCCGTGTCGATGTCGAGTGCCCCGGGGATGAGATCGGTGAAACCGAGCGCCTTGAGGTGGCGCTGGGCGAGATCCAGATGGTAGTAGGCGTTGATGTCCGCAAAGCCGCGATCGTCACGGGTCAGGCGAAAACCCTGCACGTCACTGCTGCTGTAGGGGGCCGATTCGGGGGCCATGACATCCACCACCCTGGCATGGGGGCCACTCAGGCGATACTGCCCGGCTTGCAGGCTCACCGGCAGGGGAACCGGATCCTGGTAGGCGGCCTCTGCCAGTACCAGCGCGTCGTGCCAGACCAGGCTGGCGTCCTGCAGGCGGGTGCGGGGATCGGGGTCGAACACCCGGGCCTGAACCTGCTGATCGCCTGCGTCGGCGACATGCAGAGGGTGGGTTGTTGCCTGATCCCCGAGACGGCCAAGCTCCTGCTCCCCGTCGCAACGGGCAAACAGCTGCACCTGGCTGGCCTTGGCATTGCCTGCCTTGTGCTCGCGCACCCGCTGGCGCAGGGCAGGCACCAGGGTATCGCCGTCTCGCCAGTACCAGGCTTCGACCGGCCCCAGCGTCTCTATCTGGTTGCCGTCGGTGCGCAGGGTGGCGAGCAGGGGATCCAGGGTGCCGCTGGCATCGCAGCCGGGCGCTGTGCTCTGCAAGGGGCGCAGGTTGTGGTAGAGGCGCCAGGGGCGACCGTCCCCGTCGACACTGACGGCGGCCTGGGTGGCGGCCACCGGCAGGCCGTTCACCCGCTGGCGAAAGCTGTAATGGTGGCCGAGCAGGCTGGCCCTGTCGTAATCGGGGGCGAGGAGCACACCGAGGCGCTGCTCGAGCCAGCGCTTCGGCGTCGTGGTCAGGGGTGGTTCATCGACAAACTGCAGATCGGCCGCCAGCAGCGGCGATGAGATCAGGGTTGCCGCCAGCCAGAGGGCCAGGGAAGAGGGTTTCATGGTTCACTCCAGAAAAAGAGGGCAAGGGGTCAGTGGTTGACGCCCGCCAGGGTGAGCAGGAAGGCAAACTCCTGCGCCGCACGCAGCGCCGCCGTTCGGGGGGCGCCCAGGTGGCCGCCGTCGAGTTCGGTGCGCAGCAGATAGGGGCCTGTTCCCGTGCTATGGGATCGCAGGCGGGCTATCCACTTGAGGGGTTCCCAGTAGGGCACCTGACTGTCGTGCAGGCCGCCCGTCACATAGACGGGGGGATAAGGGACCTTGTGCAGGTTGTCATAGGGGCTCAGGCGGCGCATCGCGGCATAGTCACCCGGGATGGCCGGATTGCCCCACTCGGCGTACTCCTGCCGGGTGAGGGGCAGCTCGGGATCCTGCATGGTGCCCAGCAGGTCGACGAAGGGAACTTGCAGCACGGCCCCGGCGAAACGGGTGGGCGCCTGGTTGAGTGCCGCTGCCACCAGCAGGCCGCCGGCGCTGCCACCCATGGCAAACAGCCGGGCGGGATCGATGGCGGGATCCCGTGCCAGGGCATCGGCCACGGCGAGAAAATCATCCACGCTGTGCTGTTTGTCACGGCCACGACCCTCCCGGTACCAGGATTCGCCGAGCAGACCGCCCCCGCGCACATGGGCGATGGCGTAGACGAAGCCGCGATCCAGCAGGCTCAGCACCCGGGGCTGGTAGTAGGGGCGCATGGGGGTGCCGTAGGCCCCATAGCCGTAGAGCAGCAGTGCCCTGGGGTGGGTAATGCCCTTGCGCCAGACCAGGGAGACAGGCACCTTGACCCCGTCCTTGCCCGCGATCCAGCGCCGCTCGCTCTGATAGGGGGAGGTGCCCCTGCTCTCAGGTGTCCCCTCCCAGGCGCCGGAGGCGAGATCCAGCCAGCGCTGGTGAGGTGGCTCGGCCATCCCCTGGCGGCGAATGAGCACCTTGTCGCTGGCCGGTTCCTGGCTGCCCTGGATCCAGGCCGTGCCTGCGCCATCGGTGAGCGGCAGGCTGTGGGTCAACGCACCTTTGGCGTCCAGCACATCGAGCCAGTCATCCCCTTCCTTGCGGTATTGCAGCACGGTGTGCCGGGCAAAGAGGCGCCACTTCTCGAGTTCCCGGCCCTCGCCGGACCAGAGCCGTTGCCACTCTCCCTTCGCCACCAGGCTCAAGTCGGCCACCTGATAGAGGCCGAGGGCGCCGTCCCGGTTGCTCTTGAGCAGCACCCTGTCCCCCTGGGTATCCAGGTAGTATTCGAGGCCGCGCTCGCGCCCCTTGATCAGGTCGGCCCGACCCGCGTCCAGCAGGTATTGCTCCGAGCTGTCGTGGTTGTTGCTTTGCAGCACCAGGTGGCGGCGATCCGTGGTGCGATAGAGGCCGAGCAGCCAGGCGGGATCGCGCTCCTCATACACCAGGGTCTCCTTGCCATCCTGCCAGGCCAGCAGTTGCCAGGGGCGCAGGGTCTGGTGCTCGTTGGCGAGGGTGTAGAGGGTCTTGCCATCCAGACTCCAGAGCAGATCGCCGGCGCGGTGAGGCAAAGAGGACAGTGTCTCGCCACTCGCCAGATCCAGCAGGGTGATGCGGTAGTCCCGATCTCCCCTGCGGTCTTCGGCCAGGGCAAGCAGTTGCCCGTCCGGGTGAAGGGCCCAGGCAGCGAGCTCGTAATACCCCTCCGCAGGTTGGCGGGGAGCCAGCCGCTTTCGGGGGGCGGCATTGGCGTCGCTGCGTTGCCACAGGCTACCGTCCGCCTCCATGCGCCACTGGCTGCCAGCCTGGCTAAGCCAGTCGTCAGGCACGGGTTCGCCCCGCTCCCGGCCCTGCCACTCCGTCTGCAGGCGCTGCACCAGTGGCACCTGGTCGGCGAGCTGCCGCTCGGTCCAGCGGTTCTGCTCGCGCAGCAGCGTCAGGAGGGCGGGATCCTGGCGGCTGTCGTCACGCCAGCCACCATAGGGATCGAGGCGGGCTATCTCCCCCTTCATCAGTTGCGGGCGCTCGGGGATGAGGGGCGCGGCCTCCAGGGTTGCCTCAGGCAGGGGAGAGGCGGGGGCCGGCGTGGCCAGCAGGCTGGCCAGGATCAGTAAGCTGTGCATCAGATCCCCACGAAGGTGTAGCGCAGGCTGGCACTCAGGGTGCGGCCGCTCTGGGTGAAGAGGGAAGCATCGGTCCCGGCTTCCAGCCCGGCCACATCCTGATAGCGGGTGTAGCGTGTGTCGAACAGGTTGTCGAGCTTGAGGTTGACCTTGAGGGCGTCGGTGACCAGCCAGTCGGCCGTCAGGGCGAAACTGAGCCAGCCGGCACTTTCGAGGCAGTCCCCCTGCCGGCCGGTCAGGCTGTTGCCGCAGGTGGGCACCCGGTTCATGGCGGCGGCATAGTCCGCCTGAATGCCCAGACTCCACTCATTGGCCTGATAGCTCAGACGGGTGTTGCCCTCGAGGGGCGTCAGGGTGCGCAGCGCTTCACCTTTGTTGTCCTCGCCATCGACCCAGCCGAGCTTGGTGGCGAGCTCCCACTCCTGGGTCAGCCAGTAGCTGGCGGCGAGTTCGGCCCCCCAGGTTTCGGCCTTGGCGACGTTGCGATATTGGCGCAGGATGACGCCATCGCTCAGGCGCAGCCCCACCTCGCGCCAGTCGATGAAGTTGTAGTAGCGGTTGTAGAAGAGCGCTGGCTTGATGCTCCAGTTGTCCCCCTCGCCACTCAGTCCCCACTCGATGCTGTGGCTGGTTTCCTCCTTGAGCCCTGTGTTGGCGATGATCTCGAAGGGTGGCAGAGCGAAGTAGTGGGGGATGTTGCCGTACACCTTGTCGTAGGAAGGTGCCCGGAACCCGTTGGCATAGCTGAGCCAGCTGCGCCACTGGTCGTTGAAGCGGTAGCTGGTGGCCAGGCTCGGGGAGAGGTGCCAGCTGTGGTTGCTGTCGTGGCTGCCGTCCAGCGGCGTGAGCCACTGGTGATCCATGCGCAGGGTGGGGGTGAACTGCCACTGGCCCAGGCTGGCCACGTCGCCGAGCCAGACCCCGGCCCTGTCGGTACGGGCGCGGCTGAAGGGGGCGGACTGGCCGGGTTGGGGAATGCCGGCCTCCAGACTCAGCTTCTCCACCGGCCGCTCGTGGGTGGTGCGCTCGAGCTCAATGCCGTAACTGAGCTGATGGGCGAGAGGGCCGGTGGCGAGATCCCGGCGCACATCCAGCTCGGTACCAATCCTGTCTTCGGTGAAGGTGGCGAGTTCCCGTTCGCTGCGATAGCGCGGATAACCGCTCAGCAGATCGTTTTGCAGCAGGCTGCGCTTGTTGGCGGTGTTTTTCGAGTGATTGCCGTAGGCACTCCAGGTGAGGCTGTCGGCCAGCACGGTGTCGAGGTTGCTCGCCTCCCAGGCCAGCTTGCCCCCCTGGGTGCGTTGGCTGCCCTGCTCGTGGTACTGGCGCACCTGCCACTTGCCATCGGGTTGGGGCACTTCGCGCGGCCCCTGATCCCGCTCGGCGTTGTCCTCGAAGTAGTCGAGTTCGAGGCGCAGCAGATGATGTTCGTTCAGCTGGATGCGAGAGCTGGTGGAGGCGCTGAGGCCATCCAGATCCGCCGGGATGCGGCTCTCGTCGTAGTTGGCGGTCTCATGTCCCTGCCAGCCGGAGAGGCGCAGCAGGTGTTCGGTATCCCGTATCCGGGCGGCGCCGGTGGCGCTCAGCTTCTGCTTGTCACTGCTGCCATCGTGCAGCACCTTGCTGCTGAGATAGGCATCCTGGCCCTGAAGGTAATCTTCCGGCTGCTTGGTGCTGATGACGATGGTGCCGCCGATGGCATCGGAGCCATGGAGGGAGGAACCGGCTCCCTTGGCCACCTCTATCTGTTTGACATCGTCGAGATCGAAGCTGAAGCGGCCCACCTTGTCGTTGAGGTCGTCGGCGCCAAAGCCGTCGCTGACCCGCACCCCGTCCTTGATGATGAGCACCCGGTTGCCGCCCATGCCGCGGATGATGATGTTCTGGGGGCGCCCGGCGGAGCCGGTCACCGAGACGCCGGGTTCGTTCTTGAACACATCGGTGAGCTCGGTGGCAACCTGGCGATCCAGATCCTCCTCCGTGATGACGGTGATGGAACCCGACACGTCGGAGAGCTTCTGCTCGATGCGCTGTCCCTTGACCACGATGGTTTCCCGCCCCTTGAGTTCGGGGGGCATGTCCGTTGTGTCGACCCCGGCGGGATCGCTGGCAGCCAGCGCCGTACCGGACAGCAGCATGGGCCAGTAGTGAAGAAGTCGAATTTTCATATTTGAGAATAATTATTATTTAAGCCTGAGGGCGCGGATTATTGCAGAGGGAGTCAAGCAGATCAATAAATGACAATCATTATCATTTTGTTTTTATGATATTGATCGAATTGAACTTTTTTGAGAGATAAATCAGTAAGGTGGTGGCATACGTTTGCGAATGACGCCATGGGAAACAGGAGGACGGGTGTGGTGCGGGCAAGAAAAAGCCCGCCATAGGGGCGGGCTCAAGGAGGTGGGCTGGCGCTGATCAGGGGGCGCGATAGAAGCGATTGAGCTCGTTCATCACCTGGATCAGGGTGCCCATGTCCGGGGTGCCGTGCTTGATGGGGCGATAGGTGTCGCGGTCCAGCAGCTCGAAGTCCCCCTGCTTGTTGAACTGGGTGATGGTGTTGCCCTGATAGATGGCGAAGTCATTCTGATCCCCCGCCAGCAGCCAGGTGCGTGTACTGGCTTCGAACAGGTTGCGCCCCGTGCTGTAGTCACGATAGGGGTTGCGTACACCCAGCATGTTCTTCATCAGGGTAGGTACCAGATCCAGGTGGCTGCTCGCCTGCGCCTGGGGCGCAGGTTCGGCACCAGGCCAGGCCAGCACCAGGGGGACCTGCACCTGATAGGTCGAGTAATTGCTGCCATAGCCCCAGCTGTTGCTCTGGGTCTCGTTGAACTCCTGACCGTGGTTGGAGGTGATCACGACGATGGTCTGATCATCAAGCCCCTGCAATTGCAGTTGGGTCAGCATCTGCTCCAGCAGTTGATCCGTATAGAAGACCGCGTTCTTGTAGCGGTTCTCCAGCTTCTGCAGGTTCTCGGGCCGATAGGCAGTGGCCGGATTGAAGCGGGTCAACTCGGGCTGGAAGGGGCCCTTGATGCTGGCGGGCACCTGATAATCCCCCGGGCTAGAGAGATAGACCAGAGAGAACCAGGGTCTGTCCGCGGTGCGCGTGCCAAGCCACTGCTGCCAGTCGTCGATGAGCCTGCGGTCATCGGTCTGGCGGGAGACGAAGACCTGCTTGCGCAGACCCGCAAGCAGACTCTGGCGATACTGCTTGGCATCTTCCAGTGCACCGAACAGGCCGAACTGGTAGTCCTGACGCAGCATCTCGTCGAACAGCACGGGGGGGCGCTTGTCGGCCCGGATGTCCCCGTAATAGTGGCCGGGCAGCCCGTAGAAGAGGCTGAACATCCCCATGGCTTCATCATTGCCACCACTCATGTGCTGGCGGAAATTGAAGTGGTTGTCCGCGTAGCGTTGCAGATTGGGCATATTGATGTTGTTGAGCATGTCGGCTCGCAGGGAGTCGACCACCACCACCAGCAGGTTCTTGTGATCGCTGGGTGCGCTCACGCTGAGGGGGCGCAAGGGATAGAGCAGACGGTGCTCAGCGCTTCCCTGATCTTCGGCCTTCTTCTCATACTGCTCGAGGTCGAGCCAGCCATGCTTGGCCAGGAAGCTCCTGGCGGTCATGGGGTAGGAGAGGGGGAAGTTGGCCCGCTGCATGGTGATGGGTTGATACAGGGTCGCATCCGCCCAGCTGTTGACCAGATGGGTCAGGATGAAGCAGACCAGCAGGGCCAGTCCCACCTGATTGCCGTACTGGCGGCGTTTGCGCTTGTTGATCTTGCGCCACACATAGGCCGACAGCAGCAGTTGCAGCAGGAAGATGGCGGGCACCGCCACGAAGATGATGCTCCAGATAGAGCCCTCTTCGGTCTGCGCCTGATCCAGCAGCAGTTGCCACACCTGGCCATTCAAGTGGAACTTGAACAGCTGGAACACCTGGGTGTCGATAAGCAGCAGCACCAGCGCCAGGGTGGCGATGATGGATGAAATGAAGCGCAGCGGCTTCTCCCTGGGCAGGATGAAGCTCAAGGGGAAGATGGTCAGCAGATAGGTGACGAAGCTCAGGAACGAGAAATGACCTATCCAGCTGATGACGAGATAGGTCACGCCGAGCGTGGTCGACGGCCAGCTGATGGCGCCCAGGTAACGGGTCGAGATCAGCATGGCCAGGATGATGTTGAAGAAGGAGAACCAATGCCCCCAGGTGATCAGGCGAGAGACATTATCGCGATAGGGGTTGCCGGTTTCGACCATAATGATCCATCTGCTTGAAAAACATCAAAGAATGCGAAGAAACTCAGTGCGCATCGTGGCGATGGCCCACCGAGGCGATGAGTGCCTGGATGAACTTCTCGGTGATCGCCTGGCGCTGGGCCGGGGCCATGCCGTTGATGATGTTGGTGGTCAGGTTGCCAAGGACCATCAGACTGAGATCCACCGGTGCCTTGTGTTTCTCCAGGGCGGTGATCAGGTCGTTCATCAGGGCGTCAAACTGCTCGTTATTGTACTTTGATACGATGGGCATAATCTTGGGTTCACCTCGGTTCAAAGCGCCTTATAATACTTCACCCTTTCGGCTAACACTATGGCTTTGTGACATGAGTCTCGATATCGACAAGATCATTCTTCACTCCCTGCGGGCGGGCAACGATGGCCAGCCCCACGCCGATACCCGCAGCCAGACCCTGCCTGCCGACGAGGCGGTACAAGGGCTGATGGCGGAGCTGCATCGCATCTACAACGGCAAGGGGGGAAAGGGCTTTGGCTTCTTCGCCGATCCCGAGGCCGCCGTCGCCGAGCTGGCGGAGGGGGAAGACGCCCCCAAGCAGCCTTCCCCCGCCTTTCGCATCGCCCTGGAGCAGCTGCTGGCGGAGCAGACCGAGTTCGTCCCCTTTTCCGTCAACCTGACCCAGATGCTGGTCAAGCAGCTGGTGGAGCATGCCCTGGACGAGCAGGGGGTGTTGCTGATTGCCAAGTACAACTATGTGGGGGTGGATTACCTGATGATCGCCCTGCTGGAAGGCAAGGAGAGCGTCACCGTGAGCGAGGCGCTGGAACTGCGCCACATCCAGTACCTGGATATCGGCAAACTCAATCTGGTGGCCCGCATCGATCTCACTGAGTGGAAAACCCAGGGGGATTCGCGTCGTTATATCACCTTCAGCAAGGGCCGGGTCGGTCGCAAGCTGGGGGATTTCTTCATGGATCTGCTGGGGGCCCGCGAGGGCATGGATGCCAAGATCCAGAACAAGGGGTTGCTGCAGGCGGTGGACGATTATTGCGACAGCCGCCAGCTCGAACCGGCCGAGCGCAATGACTACAAGAAGCAGGTCTTCAAATATTGCACCGAGCAGGCCAGCGCCGGCGAGGAGATCGAGATCAAGGAGCTGTCGGCGGAATTGCCCGGTGATGGGGACCTCGATTTTTACAGCTTCATCGGTCAGGAGTACGAGCTGGAGGAGCGCTTCCCGGCGGACCGTTCCACCCTGCGGGGCTTGACCAAGTTTGTGGGCTCCGGTGGCGGCCTGACTCTGAGCTTCGAGCAGAAGTTGCTCAACAGCCGGGTCTTTTACGATCCCCAGACCGACACCCTGACCATCAGGGGAGTCCCGCCCAATCTCAAGGATCAATTGCTGCGCCAGTCGTAATGTGATCCAGCCGTCATTTCTTGCAAAAAGGCACCGGAGTCCGCTCCGGTGCCTTTTTATTTAAGGGGGTGATGTAGATGGAAACCACCTCAGTACTTTTGTTAACACATTGAACAAAATATCGGGAATGAAAGGGTTTTCAGTGGGGTGAAATCCCTTTCAATGGCGTAAATTAATTTCCTTTCTGTAATTTAATTTCCATATCTTGGCAAAAATATGGGGATATCCCTTCCTAAGTCGCTGAAATAAGAAAATGTTTTCATAACTTTCTGGAAGAAAATACGTAATTGCATTTCAAAAATGCGAGGCGTGTCATGTGAGGCATTGACTGCTTGGGATAATATTCATCTGCACACAATGCTCTTACAGCGCGGAACTAATACAAGGAAAGGCTCATGAAAAAGAAATTGCTGTCATCCCTGATCGGTCTGGCTACCCTGGGCGTGGCCTGCTCTGCTACTGCTGCCATTGATGAAGGTCAGCTGACCATCTGGATCAACGGTGACAAGGGCTACAACGGCCTGGCCGAAGTCGGCAAGAAGTTTGAAGCCGAAACCGGCATCAAGGTCACCGTCGCCCACCCGGATCAGGTTGAAGTCAAATTCCAGCAAGCCGCCGCCACCGGCAACGGCCCGGACATCTTCTTCTGGGCTCACGACCGTTACGGTGAGTGGGTCAAGTCCGGTCTGCTGGTTCCCGTGACCCCGAATGCCGCCACCAAGGCCAAGTTCGAGCAATTCGCCTGGGATGCCATGACCGTCGATGGCAAGACCTATGGCTACCCGGTCGCGGTAGAAGCCGTCAGCCTGATTTACAACAAGGATCTGTTGCCCAACCCGCCGAAGACCTTCGAAGAGATCGCCAAGATCGACGAAGACCTGAAGAAAAATGGCAAGCGCGCCATCATGTGGGCCTATGACACCCCCTACTTCAGCTACCCCCTGGTGGCTGCCAACGGTGGTTATGCCTTCAAGAAGACCGCCACCGGCTATGACGTCAAAGACACCGGCGTGAACAACGCAGGTGCCAAGGCCGGCGTCGGCTACATCTCCGAGATGATCAAATCCGGTCACCTGGAGAAGGGCATCGACTACGGTGTGATGGACGCCAAGTTCAACAAGGGCGAAGTGGCCATGATGATCAACGGTCCCTGGGCCTGGAGCAACCTGGACAAGAGCGGCATCAAGTATGGCGTAGCCCAGCTGCCGACCCTGAAAGGCAAGCCGGCCAAGGCCTTCGTTGGCGTACTGGGTGCCACCATCAACGCCGCCAGCCCGAACAAGGATCTGGCCATTGAGTTCCTCGAGAACTACCTGCTGACCGATGCCGGTCTGGCGCCGATGAACGCCGACAAGCCGCTGGGTGCCGTGGCCCTGAAGTCCTTCCAGAAGACCCTGGAAGCCGACCCCAACATCAAGGCCACCATGCTGAACGCCCAGAACGGCGAACCGATGCCGTCCGTGCCCGAGATGAGCCGTTTCTGGTCCTCCTTCGAAACCGCCCTCAAGAACGTCACCTCTGGCCGTCAGGGTGTTGACGAAGCCCTGGATACCGCTGCCAAGCGTATCGTCCAGTAAGCATGCACTACCCGGGAGGCCTTCGGGCCTCCCACTCTCTCAATCTCTCTTGGCGCAATAAAGGTTAATTGGCATGGAAGTAGTACCTTCTATCGAATCCTATGCCGGTCCGAAGAAAGACAAGTACGTCTGGCTGAAATGGACCATGGCGGCACTGATCGCAGTGCTTAATGGTTATGCGGCCGTGATGATGTATGCCAGCGGCGAGTGGGTATTTGCCCTGCTCGATCTGGTGGTCGTATCCGTCGGTCTCTATGTCTTCATGAACAAGAAGACCTATGCCCACCGTTATATTTTCCCCGGTGTGGCAGGCATGGTTGTTTTTATCATCTTCCCTCTTGCCTACACGATCGGCATCGCCTTCACCAACTATTCGGGATCCAACTTGCTCTCCCTTGAGCAGGCTCGGGATTACCATCTGAAAAAAACCTACAAGGTGACCGGCGGTGAATTCGATTTCACCCTCCTGGGTGGTGAGAACAATCAGTTTCAGCTGCTGCTGAAACAGGACGACCAATCCTTTATCAGTCAACCCCTTACCTTGCTGAACAACAAGGCGCGTACCCTGGCCGTCCGTGAAGGACGGGTCCGTGACGAGCCCCAGGTTGTTCAGTTGCAGCCTCTGGACGGGGCCACGGTCGGCGAGGCGGCACCCATTCGTGCCATCGTCGATCACCGCACCCACCTGAGTGCCCTGGATGTGGTACTGCCGGAAGGCAATATCCATCTGACCCTGAGCAGCCTGCGCAAGTTCGCCGCCCAGAAACAGCTCTATACCCAGCTGGTCGACGGCGCCGTGCTCAAGTCCGGCGTCATGATCAAGGACAGTAACCTGCTGCGTGACAACCAGAGCGGCGAGCTGATGCTGCCCAACGGTGACACCGGCTTCTACCAGTACATCGATGCGGAAGGTCACTTCGTCGGCAAGGGCGTTGCCCCCGGTTTCGTGGTGAGCGTGGGTTGGAAAAACTTCATGCGCATCATGACGGACCCGGGTATCCAGAGTCCCTTCATGCAGATCTTCGTCTGGACCGTGATCTTCTCCGCCTGTTCGGTGGCGTTCACCCTGGCGATCGGCATGGTGCTGGCGTGTCTGGTGCAGTGGGAGCAGCTCAGGGGGCGTGGTTTCTACCGGGTCATGCTGATCCTGCCCTATGCGATACCGGCGTTCATCTCCATCCTGGTGTTCAAGGGCTTGTTCAACCAGAACTTCGGTGAAATCAACCTGTTCCTGGAAGCGGCCTTCGGCATCAAGCCGGACTGGTACACCAATCCCTTCCTGGCCAAGGTGATGATCCTCATCGTCAACACCTGGCTCGGTTACCCCTACATGATGATCCTCTGCATGGGCCTGCTCAAGGCCATTCCGGAAGATCTCTACGAGGCGTCCGCCATGGACGGGGCGGGGCCGGTACAGAACTTCTTCAAGATCACCGTACCGCTCTTGATGAAGCCGCTGACACCGCTGTTGATTGCATCCTTTGCCTTCAACTTCAACAACTTCGTACTTATTCAGTTGTTGACGAACGGGGCGCCGGACATCATCGGGGCCACCACGCCGGCCGGGACCACCGACTTGCTGGTGAGCTACACCTACCGGATCGCGTTCCAGGGCTCGGGTGGTCAGGACTACGGTCTGGCCAGTGCCATCGCCACCGCCATCTTCCTCATCGTGGGTGCGCTGGCCTTGCTCAACCTGAAATTGTCCAAAGCCGACAAGCAACTGTAAGGAGGCTTCAACATGGCAATCGTTCAACCCAAATCTGTCAAATACCGGGTGTGGGCAACTCACCTGGTGATGTGGGGCTTCCTGGCACTGATCATCTTCCCGCTGATCATGGTCATCGCCATCTCGTTCCGTAACGGCAACTTCTCGGTGGGGGAGATCATCCCCACCAATCCGACCCTGGATCACTGGAAGCTGGCGCTCGGCATGTCCATCACCAACGCCGACGGCAGCATCACGCCGCCGCCGTTCCCGGTGCTGACCTGGCTGTGGAACTCCATCAAGGTGGCGGGCATCACCGCCCTGATGATAGTGGTGCTCTCCACCACCTGTGCCTACGCCTTCGCCCGTCTGCGGTTCCGTGGCAAGTCCACCATCCTGCAGGGCATGCTGATCTTCCAGATGTTCCCGGCGGTGCTGGCACTGGTGGCCATCTACGCGCTCTTCAACAAGATCGGTGACTACATCCCCTGGCTGGGTCTCAACACCCACGGCGGCCTGATCCTGGCCTACATGGGGGGCATCGCCCTGCACGTCTGGACCATCAAGGGCTACTTCGAGACCATCGACTCCTCCCTGGAGGAGGCGGCGGCCATCGATGGCGCTACTCCGTGGCAGGCGTTCCGCCTGATCCTGCTGCCCCTGTCGGTGCCCATTCTGGCGGTGGTGTTCATCCTGGCCTTCATCGGCTCCATCACCGAGGTGCCCATGGCCTCCATCCTGTTGCAGGATGTGAACAATCTGACCCTGGCGGTCGGGGCCCAGCAGTACCTCTATCCGCAGAACTACCTGTGGGGTGACTTCGCCGCAGCCGCCGTGCTGTCAGGCTTCCCCATCACGGTCGTGTTCCTGCTCGCCCAGCGCTGGCTGGTGGGCGGTCTGACCGCAGGCGGCGTGAAAGGTTAACGGTTCATGGCCGGGGGAGCTGGCTCCCCCCGTCATCACGATTTGCAAAGATTCAAGAGCGGAGCTCGACATGGCTGAAGTAGTACTCAACAACGTTCGCAAAAATTACGACCCGGCTGTCCACAAGGACACCCTGCGCAGTATCAACCTGGACATCAAGGAAGGGGAGTTCATCGTCTTCGTCGGCCCGTCCGGCTGCGGCAAGTCCACCCTGCTTCGGATGATCGCGGGTCTGGAAGACATCACCAGCGGCGAGCTGACCATCGGCGGGCGCTACATGAACGACGTGCCGCCGGTGGAGCGCAACGTGGGCATGGTGTTCCAGTCCTACGCCCTCTACCCGCACATGAACATCTACGAGAACATGGCTTTTGGCCTCAAGCTCAAGAAGATGGACAAGGAGAACATCCACAAGCGGGTGATGCGCGCCGCCGAGATCCTGGGTCTCGAGCCTTTGCTGGACCGCAAGCCCAAGGCCCTTTCTGGCGGTCAGCGCCAGCGGGTGGCCATCGGCCGCTCCATCGTCCAGCAGCCGCAGGTGTTCCTGTTTGACGAACCGCTGTCGAACCTCGACGCCGCTCTGCGGGTCAAGATGCGCATCGAGATCGCCAAGCTGCACAAGGAGCTCAACTCCACCATCATCTACGTGACCCACGACCAGGTGGAGGCCATGACGCTAGCCAACCGCATCGTGGTGCTGAGCCCGCTCAAGGGCGAGGCGGCCACCAACCTGGAGCAGTTCGGCACCCCCCTCGAGCTCTACCACAACCCGGACAACAAGTTCGTGGCAGGCTTCATCGGCTCCCCCAAGATGAACTTCCTGGCGGGCGAGCTGGTGGAGATCGGGGAGCAGGAGTGCGTGGTCAAGCTCACCTCCGGCGATACCGTGCGTGCCCGGGTGGATGCCCGTCGCGGCGCGGTGGGCGACAAGGTGGAGCTGGGCATTCGCCCCGAGCACCTGGTGCCGCTGGGTCATGCCCATGCCGACAGCCGCGTGAGCGGCGTGGTGCAGGTAGCCGAACACCTGGGGGCCGAGTCCTTCGTCTACATGGACGTGGATGGTCATGACTTCACCGTCAAGGCGAGCTCCGACATCGACGTGGCCACCGGCCAGGAGTACAGCATCGGCATCCCGGCCGAAGCCTGCTACCTGTTCGATGCCAAAGAGCAGGCGTTCCCGCGCACGGCCAAATATATCCGCGCCTGAGAGGGCGAGAGTGCCAGGTTTTCCTTTCTATACGTTCAATGCCTTTTGCCGGTCGCAAGACCGGCTTTTTATTGCCCGTCATCCGAAGCCCGGGCCCGGCCAGCAGGGGCGGCTGGCCGGGGCCGTCACTGCCCGTGCTTGTCTGACTCGAGGGCGGCGGTGACGTCCGGCACGAAGTGCTGGCTGGTGAGCGGAGGGCGCTCATACCCTTCGGTCTTGATGGGAGGCAGGGTGATAGGTTCGTAGTGGATCGCCTCGTAGGGCACCTTGCCAAGGAGGTGGGAGATGCAGTTGAGGCGGGCGCGGCGCTTGTCGTCGGCGTCCACCACGAACCAGGGGCAATCCTCGGTATCCGTGTAGGTGAACATGTCATCCTTGGCGCGGGAATACTCGACCCAGCGGGAGCGGGATTGCAGATCCATGGGGCTGAATTTCCAGCGCTTGATGGGAGTGTTGATGCGCTCCTTGAAGCGTTTCTCCTGCTCTTCGTCGCTGACCGAGAACCAGTATTTGATGAGGGTGATGCCGGAGCGGATCAACATCCGCTCGAATTCGGGGCAGGCGCGCAGGAATTCGCGATACTCGTCGTCGCTGCAAAAGCCCATCACCCGTTCGACCCCGGCCCGGTTGTACCAGGAGCGGTCAAACAGCACCATCTCGCCCGCCGAGGGCAGGTGCGCCACGTAGCGCTGGAAGTACCACTGGGTGCGCTCCCGATCCGAGGGGGCGGGCAGGGCGGTGACCCGGCAGACCCGGGGGTTGAGGGGCTCGGTGATCGCCTTGATGACGCCCCCCTTGCCCGCGGCGTCGCGCCCCTCGAACAGCACCACCACTTTGAGCCCCTCCTGCTTGACCCACTCCTGCAACTTGACCAGCTCCTCCTGCAGGTGGGCCAGGTGATGTTCGTAGGTCTTCTTGTCCAGACGGGGGCGTTTCTTGCTCTTTTCCTTGGCCATCATCCTCTCCTTGGTGACTCCTCGATGTGAGTCTCTCCAGCTTGCACCAGGCGGGCACCCCTGCCAAGGGTGGCGTGTTACACTGCCGCCTCATCAGCCGCTGGCAACAGAAAAATAGGAAAGCCAGTTTCATCGCCGCTGGCAACAGGAGAAAACATGAAGCAGTTTATGGAGATAGCGGGCCGCCGCATGGCCTATCTGGACGAGGGGCAGGGTCCGGCACTGCTCTTTGGCCACAGCTACCTGTGGGACAGTGCCATGTGGGCACCGCAAATCGAGGCCCTCAAGGGGCAGTATCGCTGCATCGTGCCCGAGCTCTGGGGTCACGGGGATTCCGATGTGCTGCCCGAGGGGCCCTGCACCCTGGCGACCCTGGCCCGGGATCACCTGGCGCTGCTCGATGCCCTCGGCATCGACGAGTGCGTGCTGGTGGGGCTCTCCATCGGTGGCATGTGGGGCGTGGAGCTGGCGCGCATGGCGCCTGCTCGCCTCAAGGGCCTGGTGCTGATGGACAGCTTCGTCGGCCTTGAACCCCAGATCACCTGCGAGCGCTATCTCGGCATGCTGGCGATGATCGAGCAGGTCGGCGCCGTGCCTGCGCCCATCGCCGATCAGGTGGCTCCGCTCTTCTTCGCCCATCAACCGGACGCGGCCCTGATGGCCGGTTTCAAGGCCCGGCTGGCCCAATGGCCCGCCGACAAGGTGGCGAGCCTGGTGGCGGTGGGGCGCAGCTTCGTGACCCGGGAGGATCGCATCGACTGGCTCGAAGAGATGAGGCTGCCCGCACTGGTGATGACGGGGTGCGAGGACAAGGCTCGCCCTGTGCTGGAGGGGTATCTGATGGCCGAGGTGCTGGGGTGCCCGTTCAGGGAGATCCCGGGGGCCGGTCACATCTCGACCCTGGAGAACCCCGCGTTTATCAACCGGGCGCTGGCGGCATTTCTCGCCGAAGTGGCAGGGTGACGCTGCGCCGGATAGCCGTAAAAAAGGAGCCATGGGCTCCTTTTTTGTTGTCCAGTCCGGATGGGGCTACCAGATGTAGCCCACCCCGAAGCCTGCATAGAGTTCTCCCTGATGCTGGACGATGGGGCTGTCCGCGATGTCGTCGTCGTAGCGCTCGTAGTTGATGCCAAAGCCGCCAATCCAGTTGGCGCTGAAGCGATAGCTGCCGATGAGGGAGACCATGGGGGAGAGGGTGGTGCCCGTGTTCCACGCCGGCCTGTCCGCCCTCGCTTCGTCTTGCGAGACACCGCCGAAGTAGTAGTTGGCGAGGTTGTGGCTGCGCAGCATGACGCCGGCTCCCGGCATCAGCAGCAGGGGACCGCGGATGATGGGGAAGTTGGCCCACAGCATCAGCTCCTGACCGTTGCTGGTGCCGGTCACATCCGTGGTGGCCCGCACGCTCCAGAGGGCGTAGGGAGTGATGAGATCGGCCCCGAACCCTGCTTCGAACTGCCCCTTGCGCTTCTCCATGCCATGGAGGAAGGGATCGTCGTCCGGGTCCAGGTTGCCAAAGCGCATCCGGCCGAAGGCATAGGTCGAGAGGTTGCCATCCCGGCTGAGGTAGTAGCGGGCCCGATCCCCCAGATACATCAGGTTGTCACCAAAATAGAGGGCCCCCGGGATGGGCATCAGGGTGTCGTCCTGGTGCTGGTAACGGGCCTGACCGCCGATGACGGCCCCGCCCAGCACCAACCCCTTGGGAATGGGGCTGTCGGGGCTGTCGCTGGAGAAGGTGCTGAGGGCCCCGATGTCGAGGTCTGCCCGGACGGGTGAGCAGAGCAGCAGTGCCAGAAAGGCACCCAGAGAGGCATGGCGCAGGGCAGGGAGTGGGGGCATGACAGATCCTTGTCGGTGGGTAGGCAGTGGTAACGAATCAGACCAGCGTAGCAAGTCAGACGGATGTCGGTTTTCAATTAAACCCGACAAGGCAAGCATGAGCCAGCGTCACGGAGGTGCTGCTGGTGGCCGGTATCTGGAAGGGGCGAGACCCGGCCTCGCCCCTTGCCAGGGTCAGGGGGCGGGGCGGGGGAGATCTTCCCGCTTGGGCCAGGCGTTGAGCACCGCTTTGACCAGGGTGGCGAGGGGAATGGCGAAGAAGACGCCCCAAAAGCCCCACAGACCGCCAAACACCAGCACGGCGATGATGATGGCCACCGGGTGCAGGTTGACCGCCTCGGAGAAGAGCAGGGGGACCAGCAGGTTGCCGTCGAGGGCCTGGATCACGAGATAGGCCACCATCAGCCAGGCGAAGTCGGGGGTCAGCCCCCACTGGAACAGGGCCACCATGGCCACCGGCACGGTCACGGCGGCGGCGCCGATATAGGGGATGAGCACGGAGAAGCCCACCGCGACCGCCAGCAGGGCGGAGTAGCGCAATCCCATCAGGGCGAAGGGCACATAGGTGGCGATGCCGACGATGACGATCTCGATCACCTTGCCGCGGATGTAGTTGATGATCTGGTCGTTCATCTCCACCCAGACCCGGTTCACCAGGGTGCGGTTGCGGGGCAGGAAGCGGCGCATGCCCCCCATCAGCACCTGTTTGTCCTTGAGCATGAAGAAGACCATCAGGGGCACCAGGATGGCGTAGATGAGGATGGCCACCACGTTGATGAGGGAGCTCAAAGAGGCACTCACCAGTTGTTCACCGCCGGTCAGGATGCGCTGGCGAATGTTGTCGATGATGGTCTCCACCAGGCTGACGTCGATGATCTCGGGGTATTTTTCCGGCAGGGTGCGGACATAGTCCTGGGCATGGGCCAGCATGGCGGGCGCCTCCTTGGCCAGGTTGACCCCCTGGCTCACCAGCGTCGGGATGAGGCCCAGCAGCATCAGGGTCGTCACCGTGATGAACAGCAGCAGGACCAGGCTGGTGGCGACGGTGCGAGAAAGACCGCCCCGTTGCAGGCGACTCACCGGCCACTCCAGCAGATAGGCCATCACCAGGGCCACCAGCAGCGGTGCCAGCAGATCCCCAAACAGCCAGAGCACGGCAAAGCAGAAGACCAGCAGCAGGAAGAGGGTGACGGCATCGGGGTCGGAAAAACGGGTCTGATACCAGCGCTTCAATACATCTAACATCGAGGCTTCCTTGAATGGCGGCTCACGGGGTGGGTGGCATGGGCTCGGGGGTGAGCAGGGCGTCCCGGGGGGGACGGGCAACGACGAGCAGCAGGGAGAGGCGGGCAGCTGACTCTTCCCGGGTCTGGACATGGTGACCCTGACGGCGCAGATAGGCGGGAATGTCCTGCCGGGAGCCTGCATCCCCGAGCTGGATGCACACGGATTGACCGGGCCGGGCCTGGCGCAACCAGAGCTTGAGCCGGATGAGGGGCTCGGGACAACGCCAGGGGGTCAGGTCGAGCTGTTCCATGAGAACTCCATCGCGTGCGTGGCGGTCATTATGGCCGTGATGAGAGGATGAAACAACGCTTGTGGGCCTTGAATGGCAAGGGTATTCTGCCGATGCCCGCTGGGGTCTGATTGGAGATAGAGATAACGTGGCACGTTTTTCCCCCCTGATAGCATCGCTTCCCCTGTTGGTCACCCTGATGGGGGCGACCTTCCACGCCCAGGGGAGCAACCAGTTGCCCGACATCGGTACCGCCGGGGTCGCCGCACTGCCCATCGAGCAGGAGGTGCGCTACGGCAACGCCTTCATGCGTTTTGCCCGGGCGGGCCTGCCCATCATCGATGACCCCGTGCTCAACGAATACATCGACGATCTGGGCCAGCGGCTGCTGACCAATGCCGACGGGGTGCGCTTCCCGTTCACCTTCTTCCTCATCAACGATCCCAGCATCAACGCGGCGGCCTTCCTCGGTGGCCGGGTCAAGGTGCACACCGGCCTCTTCCTCTACGCCGAGAGCGAGAGCGAGCTGGCCTCGGTACTGGCCCACGAAATCACCCACGTGACCCAGCGTCACATCGCCCGTTACATGGAGGCACAGGCGAGCAGCTCCGCCATGACCCTGGCCGGCCTGGTGGGCTCCATTGCACTCGCGGTGATCAACCCCACCGCCGGCATCGCGGCCTTGCAGACCACGCTTGGCTTGTCGATGCAGTCGGCCATCAACTACACCCGGGACAACGAATACGAGGCGGATCGCATCGGCATGAAGACGCTGTATGACGCCGGGTTCGATCCCATGGGCATGGCCAACTTCTTCCAGAAGCTGGCGGCGGAGTACCGCTATGCCAGCAAGCCGCCGGAGATGCTGCTGACTCACCCCCTGCCGGAGACCCGGATCAGCGAAGCCCGTGCCCGGGCCGGGAGCTATGGTGCGCGCGCCCTGCCGCCGAGCCTGGACTTCTGGCTGGCCAAGGTGCGCATCCAGGTGCGCTATGGCACCGAGACGCCCCAGGCGCTGCTCACCTACTTCGACAGCCGCCTGCAGAAGGGGGACTACCCGCTCAAGGATGCGGCCACCTACGGCAAAGCGCTGGCGCTGCTGCAGCTCAAACGTACCGATGAGGCCGACGCCCTGATGCAGGAGCTGGCGACCCGTCACCCGGAGGATCTCTTCGTGGTGGATGCCCTGACCGACATCGATCTCGCCAAGGGGCGCAGCGCCCAGGCCATCGCCAGACTGGAGCGTTTCCGCACCCGGATGCCGGACAACGAGGTGGTGGTGGTGAACCTCGGCAACGCCTATCTGGAGGGGGGCAACTACAAGAAATCCATCGCCATCCTGGACCCTTATGCCCGGGAGCACGACGAGAACAGCCTGGCCTGGAGCCTGCTGTCGGACGCCTACCGCAAGGCGGGCAGGATGACGGACCTGCACATGGCACGGGCGGAGACCCTTTCCCTGCGCGGGGACTACCAGGCGGCCATCGACGAACTGATCGTGGCCCGGGGCACCACCAGCGACAAGCTGACCCTGGCCCGCATCGAGGCGCGCATCACCCAGCTGGAGCGGGCCAAGAAGGATCTGGACAGCCTCAAGGGCTGAGTCCGGAGCGGGTTGATGGCAGGCGGGGTGCTCCTTTGGGGGCACCCCGCCTTGTATTGCAGGCTAAAATCGGGCCTTTCATCGGTTTCAACGCCTCTTGATGATGAAGAAATGAGAGTGATGGATAGCTCTGCTATGGGGCGTTCACCAGGCGGCGTTTTATCTCGCCTATCTTCTGCTCGTCCAGCTCCCCCACCAGGGTCTCCAGCAGCGTGCCCCTGGCATCGAGCAGATAGCTGGTGGGCAGCGCCCCGGGCCTTGGGAACGGGAGGCGGGCGTCGTCATCCGGGATCATCAGGGGAACCCTGATGGCGTGGCGCTGTGCCAGCTCGGTCAGTTCGGCGGGGGAGGCGGGGTCATAGTTGATGGCGATCACCCGGATCCGCCCTTCCTGGTGCAATGTTGCCAGCAGGGGCATCTCCCGCAGGCAGGGGGCGCACCAGGGGGCGAAGTAGTTGACCAGCAGCGGCTTGCCACCGAGATCCGCGAGGCTGACCTTCTTTCCCGCGCCGTCGGTGAAGTCGGGTGCCGGGCTGCAGGCCCCCAGCAGGGTTGCCACAATCAGCCAACAGATCCGTTTCATTTCCATAGCCTTCCCGCTTACCCTGACCATCCGTTTCCCCTACAATAGCGCCATTTCTTGTCCCATCTTGCGATTAATCAGGGAGTTATCATGAGCGAGACCCAAATCTACCACAATCCGCGCTGCTCCAAGAGCCGTGAAACCCTGGCCTTGCTGGAACAGCACGGGGTCGCCCCCGAGGTGGTGCTCTATCTGGAGCAGGCCCCGAGCGAGGCACAGATCCGCACCCTCCTGAGTCAGCTTGGCTTCACGGATCCCCGACAGCTGATGCGCACCAAGGAAGATCTCTACAAGGAGCTGGGGCTCGGCGAGGTGAGCGGCGATGACCTCATTCGTGCCATGCACCAGCACCCCAAGCTCATCGAGCGCCCCATCGTCATCAAGAACGGGCAGGCCCGCATCGGCCGTCCGCCCGAGCAGGTGCTGGAGATCCTCAAGTGAGCACCCGCTTCGCCCGTCTGCTGACCCTGGCCGGTTTTTTCGGCCTGCTGGCCTGGGTGCTGCTCTGGCACCTCTGGCTCTCGCCCCACCCCGACCTCAATCCCTGGCTGTTGCCGGTGATCTGGACGGTGCCGCTGCTCTTCCCCCTCAAGGGCATAGTGCAGGGCAATCCCTACACCCACGCCTGGGGCAATTTCGTGCTGATGCCCTACTTCCTGCACGCCCTGACCCTGATCACCACGGATGAGGGGGAGCGGTGGCTGGCGGTGGTGGAGCTGGTGCTCACCACCCTGGCGTTTGTGGGCACCATCTATTATGCCCGCCTGCGCGGCCGCGAGCTGGGGCTGAGTATCCGCAAGAAGGAAGGCTGAGCCCCTCCCTGTCCGCCTGCTGGCGGGCAGGGAATGTGTCTGAAATTGACGCAAGCCAGCGAATGGCATCTGGCGGTATCGCCCCGAAGTGGCTTGCTTATCTCTTTGATTAATTTATGGATATTGATCGCTGATTGGCAGGGAAGTGCCTCTGTTGGCAGATCTGTCACCTGGCTTGCCAGTCTCAGTCAGCCCCTGTTATGCAAAAAGGGGTATGCTTGTGTTTTCACCAGACTCGAGTGATCCACATGACAATCCTGCGTTCCCCCCTGTTGCACAAGACCCTGCTGGCCCTGACCGTCTCCCTCTCCGTCAGCTCCCTCGCCGATGCCTGTACCCGCGCCGTCTATCAGGGGGAGGGGGCGCTGGTGGTGACCGGTCGTACCATGGACTGGCGCAGCGCCATGCCGACCAATCTCTGGGCGCTGCCCCGTGGCATCGCGCGGGAAGGGGAGGCTGGTGCGCACTCCATGACGTGGACGTCGCGCTACGGCTCCGTGGTGGCGGCAGGCTTCGATGCAGGCACTGCCGACGGCATGAACGAGAAGGGGCTGGTGGCCAACCTCCTCTATCTGACCGAGTCCGAGTATGTGACCCCGAGCGACAAGGATCCGCGCAAGACTCTCTCCATCTCGCTCTGGGCCCAGTACGCGCTGGACAACTTCGCCACCGTGGCCGAGGCGGTCGAGGCCCTGTCGAAGGACGAGTTCTATGTGGTGACCACCCTGACCCCGGATGGCAAGCCGGGCCAGCTGCACCTCTCCCTCTCCGATGCGAGCGGCGATTCCGCTATCTTCCAGTACGTGGGGGGCAAGCTGCAGATCTACCACGACCGCAGCTATCAGGTGATGACCAACTCGCCGACCTTTGACAAGCAACTGGCCCTCAACGACTACTGGGAGGAGATTGGCGGTCTCACCATGCTGCCCGGCACCAACCGCTCGGCGGACCGTTTTGCCCGCGCCTCCTTCTACATCAAGACCCTGCCAAAGACCGACCAGGCCAACGAGGCGGTGGCCGGGGTGATGAGCGTGATGCGCAACGTCTCGGTACCCATGGGGATCAGCACCCCGGATCAGCCCAACATCTCCACCACCCTGTGGCGCAGCGTGGCGGATCAGCAGCATCGCCGCTATTTCTTCGAGCTGACCCATCTGCCCAACACCTTCTGGGTGAGCATGGACAAGCTGGATCTCGCCGCGGGGGCCCCGGTGCGCAAGTTGCCCCTGACCGAGCAGCAGCTCTATGCGGGGGAGACGGCGGAGAAATTCGTCCCGGCCATGGCGTTTCGCTTCCTGCCGGCCAGCCCCAAGGCCTGAGCGTTCCCCCGATGACAACGCCCCGCTCGGGGCGTTTTTTATGGCGGGGATGAGGTGGCAGTGCGGTGGGCGGCGATCTGCGCCTCGCAAAAGCGCATCAGCTCCGGGTAGAAGTGCAGGAAGGCGTGCTCGGCCTCGGTCCAGCGAGCCTGATCCAGGGTGTGGAGCGCCTCCCCGAGCGGCACGGGGCGGCGCAGCCGACGACCGATGCCGTTGAGGGCCGCCCCCACCCCTTCCCGGTACTGGTAGGAGGCCAGCCAGTCCTGCTCGGCCATGCGCCGCAGGGCCATCGGCAGGCCCTGTGGCAGGCTGTGATGATCCAGGAGAAGCTGACCATAGCTCTGCGCCAGAAAGCGGGGCAGGGGGGCTGCGCTGAACCTCTGCCAGTGCTGGCTGAGCCAGTGATCGTAGAGCATATCCACCACAATGCCGCCGAAGCGGCGCCAGGGGGGGGCGAAGCTCGCCACGGCGGCCCGATGGGCCGGGTGGGCATCGGTGAAGGCGTCTATCTTGCGGTGCAGCCAGATCCCCTCGTCGAAGTGGTCAGCCAGACCCGTCGGTAGCGGACCCTTGATGAAGTCCCCCAGCAGGTTGCCGGTGAGGGAGCTGCCGGTATGGGCCGCCAGATGGAGGTGGGCGAGAAAATTCATGGGATGGGGCTCGCGTGCCTGGGCGTGAACGGGTGATCCGAGCCTAACGAATCGTGGCCGGATTGACCATGGGCAGGATGTTTCATCCCCAAGTCCCCTTGCCGGGCAAATTTGAGGCGTGGTAAGGTGCTTGCCATCTTTGTCACAGGACGCGACAAATCACCATGATGCGCAAAGCCAGAGGCTTTTTTCTGGCCTTCTACTTCAAGCCTTTCTATCTCTCCGAGTGGTTCGACGAATAGGTCGAGGCCCCGGAGCAGTTCATTGACGCCCATGGCGGCGTAATCCCGCTCATCTGCAATTTGCCGTTTGTTGGCCATCGCTTGCCTCTGCCTGCGATGCCTTGACCGCGCCTGTGCGCTTTTTATGTAATGGAGTACTCACGATGAAGACCACACTGACCCTGTCAGCCCTTGTTGCTGCCTGTCTGCTCGCCACCCCCGTCACCGCCAAGGAGTGGAAGACGGTACGCTTTGGCGTGGAGGGGGCCTATCCACCCTTCTCATGGACCGATGCGTCCGGAGAGATCAAGGGATTTGACATCGATCTTGCCAACGCCCTGTGCCAGCAGATGGCCGTCAGGTGCGAACTGGTGGCCCAGGATTGGGACGGCATGATCCCGGCCCTGCTGTCGCGCAAGTACGACGCCATCATCGCCGCCATGTCGATCACCGACGAGCGGCGCAAGAAGGTCGACTTCACCGAGAAATATGCCCACATTCCCAACCGCTTCGTGGCGGCCAGGGGCACCGAACTGACGCTGACGCCGGAAGGGATGGCGGGCAAGCGCATCGGCGTGCAGCGGGCCACCACCCACGACAAGTACCTGACCGACAACTTCGGCTCCAGCGTCACCATAGTGCGTTACGGCAGTGCCGATGAAGCCTACCTCGACCTGAAGGCGGGACGGGTGCTGGCCCTGCTGGCAGACGCCTCGGCCATCGAACAAGGGTTGCTTGGCAAGGAAGGGGGCGACAAGTTCGACTATGTGGGGCCGGCCCTGACCGACCGTCAATGGTTTGGCGACGGCATGGGGATCGCGGTGCGCAAGGGGGATCAGGATCTCAGGGCCAGGCTGAACGACGCCATCAAGGCCCTGCGCGCCAACGGCAAGTATCAGGAGATCAACCGGAAGTACTTCAAGTACGATATCTATGGCGGTTGATGGGTAACAGTCGGAGGGAGCCTGCTCCCTCCTTTTTCATGCAGCAAGGAGAGATCCCATGTTGACCCTGATCGAGGGTGCGCAGATCCATAGTCCGGCCCCGCTTGGCCAGCAGGATCTGCTGGTGGCGGATGGTCGCATCGCCTGGATGGGCAAGGGACTGACGGTTCCGGCCGACTGGCCACTGACGCGGGTGGACGCTGGCGGCCGCTATCTGGTGCCCGGACTGGTTGACCCGCTCGCCCATATCACGGGAGGCGGCGGCGAGGGAGGCTTCGGCTTTCGCACGCCGGAGCTCTCGGCAAGGGAGGCCCTTGCGGCGGGGGTCACCACGCTCGTGGCGGCGCTCGGCACCGACAGCCTGACCCGCAGCCCGGCCCAGGTGCTGGGGAAGGTGCGCGAGTTTCGAGAAGCCGGGGTGAGCGCCTTCATGTACACCGGCTCCTACCACCTGCCGGTCAAGACCCTCACCGGCACGGTGGAGTCGGACATCATGCTGATCCCCGAGGTGCTGGGGGTGGGGGAGGTGGCCATCAGCGATCACAGATCCAGCGCCCCCACCCACGACGAGCTGGCGCGGCTGGCGAGCGAGGCGCGGGTGGCCGGGCTGTTGTCGGGCAAAAGTGGCGTCAGCTTCTTTCACCTGGGGGATGGCCGCGGGGCGCTGGCGCCCCTGCGGGCGTTGCGGGATGACACCGACATACCGCTTCGCCAGCTCTACCCCACCCACTGCAACCGCAATACCTGGCTCTTTGCCGAGGCCATCGAGTGGGGTCGGGCAGGCGGCTGGGTCGACCTCACCACGTCGAGCTTCCCGGACTTGCTGGACGACGGGGAGCGGCTCGCGGCCGACGCCCTGGTGGCGTTGCTGGCGGCCGGCGTGCCCGTGGATCGCATCAGCTTCAGTTCGGACGCCAACGCCAGTCTGCCGCGCTTTGACGGCGAGGGGCGACTCATCGAGCTGCGCTGCGGCCAGATAGGGAGCCTGTGGCAGGAGGTGGTGGCGGCCTGCGGCAAGGGGGTGGCGCTGGAGACGGCACTGGCGGTAGTGACGGCCAATCCGGCCAGGGCGCTGGGGCTTGCGAGCAAGGGTACTCTGGGGGTAGGGCAGGATGCGGATCTGCTGCTGATCGATCCTGATACGTTCGCCATCGAGCGGGTGATGAGTGGGGGTCGGTGGCGCACCTGAATACCGGCGCCTGTCATCCAGCCCGCTCAGTTCATCAACAAAAAGCCCGGCAGCAGTGCCGGGCTTTGTCGTGCCATGGGGCTCAGATAGCCAGGAACCCCAGGATCAGAATGGGGCCGAGCAGACTCAGGATAAAGCCGGAGACGATGGCCACCGGCACCACCTGGATGCCGCCGGATTTCTGGATGACAGGCAGGGTGAAGTCCAGCGCCGTCGCGCCGCCGTAGCCGATGGCGGCGCTGGGGTGGCGGCGCATCAGCACCGGGATGATGAGGATGGCGATAAGCTCGCGCCCCAGATCATTGATGAAGGCGGCGGAGCCCAGCACCGGGCCCAGCTTGTCCGCTACCAGAATGCCGGAGAGCGAATACCAGCCAAAACTGGAGCTCATCGCGAGGCCATGGGCAAAGGGCATGCCGAGCAGCTGGGCGGCCAGCAGGCTGCCGAGCCAGCTGCTGAGGATGACGGTGAGCGCGATCTTCATGCCCCAGGGATTGAGCAGGATCTGGCGCAGGCGCATGCCGGAGTTGCGCATCTGGATGCCGATGAGCAAGAGCAGCAGCATCAGGGCCCACTCGCTCAACTTGTCGATGGGCAGGGCGCGCAGGTCCACCACCAGCCCCAGCAAGACGCCCCCCAGCACCACGAAACAGAGCTGGAGGGATTCCCACAACAGGTGCAGCTTGCTCGGCATCTTGCCGTCACTGGCCTCGTGGGTGGGGGGGCTGCGCTTGTCCAGCCACCACAGGGCCAGCAGGTTGCAGAGGGTAATGGCTGCGAGCATCACCCCTGCCACCTTGAAGATCACTGCTAGGTTGCTGCCCAGGTTCTCCACATAGGCCAGCCCCAGACCCATCAGGAACAGGATGAGGTAGACCATCTTGCCCAGGGACTGGTTGACCAGCTTGATCAGACGGGCGGAAGAGAGGGGAACCAGATAGCCGATCACGAGCGGCAGCAGGATCAGCAACACATTGAGCAACATCGGGGCCTCGATCACAAAACGTGGAAAAACGGCACCTTATCACGACTTGTTGCACCTGTGTCACGGATCTGTGCATCAGCATGGCCCATACGGGACTTTTTTATCATATTGTTGTGTTTTTTGATGACAGTCGGCTCTGTACGCAAACGGGGAAAGAGGGCCACATCACCTGAGAAATCAATTTCATCCCCATGAAATGACGAGAGAAGGGGAATCTGCCCGGGTGAATAAAGTCCTTTTGGATGACATCTGGCGGATATGGTGAAATATGCTTGCTACCAGTGCGCTGCGGGTATAAAAGAGCGGTAGGTAAGGTGCGACAAAAAATGGATTTTATGCAGACAAAGTGCTGAAAAATACTCAATAGGCCAATAAAAATACAGATAAAACACCAAATACCTCGGTTCTGTATTGTTTTTTCACTACCTCAATGATATTTTCGCTGAAGGTTGCCATCGGTTAACGTTTTGTTAAATGGACGATGGTGGAGTCACGCCGAAGCGGCGTCTAGGGACAGACAAGGTTGTAATGGATGAGCGACGTTGCCGCACTGGAAGTTCGTGATCTGCACAAGTATTTTGGCACCCACGAAGTGCTCAAGGGCATCGATATGACGGCCCACAAGGGGGATGTGATCTCCCTCATCGGCTCCTCGGGTTCGGGGAAGTCGACCTTTCTACGCTGTATCAATCTGCTTGAAACCCCCTCATCGGGCAGCGTCTCCCTCCATGGGGAGCTGATCCGGATGAAAACCAGCCGTTCCGGCGAGCGCCTGCCGGAAGACATGCGCCAGGTGGAGCGTATCCGCAGCCGGTTGGCCATGGTGTTTCAAAGCTTCAATCTCTGGTCCCACATGACCATCATGCAGAACATCATCGAAGTGCCCATCCAGGTGCTCAAGGTGCCCCGTGCCGAGGCCATCGCCAAGGCGGAGCATCTGCTCAACCGGGTGGGGCTGTGGGAGCGTCGCGACTATTATCCCGGTCACCTCTCCGGCGGTCAGCAGCAGCGGGCCGCCATCGCCCGGGCGCTGGCGGTGGAGCCCGAGGTGATGCTGTTTGACGAGCCTACCTCGGCCCTCGACCCTGAACTGGTGGGGGAGGTCCTTGGCCTGATGCGCGAGCTGGCGGAAGAGGGGCGTACCATGATGGTGGTGACCCACGAGATGTCCTTTGCCCGCGACGTGTCGAACAAGGTGATGTTCCTGCACCAGGGGCGCGTGGAGGAGGAGGGCAATCCCAAGGAGATCTTCGCCCATCCCAAGTCGGAGCGATTCAAGCAATTCATCTCGTCCATCTATTGATGGACGGGATTCAATTTCAACCATCCGTACTTTCAACGATCGACGTGTTTATCAAGGAGAGATACATGAACAAGCTGATGCTGGCGACTGCCGTGATGACGGCCCTGTGTTCCGGTAGCCTGATGGCCAAGGAGTGGAAAGAGGTGCGGATCGGGGTGGAAGGGGCCTATCCCCCCTTCTCCTGGACCGAGCCGAGCGGCGAGGTGAAAGGCTTCGACATCGACATCGCCAACGCCCTGTGCGAAGAGATGAAGGTGAAGTGCACCCTGATCAAGCAGGACTGGGACGGCATCATTCCGGCGCTGCTGTCGCGCAAGTATGACGCCATCATCGCCACCATGGACATCACCGAAGAGCGCAAGAAGAAGGTGGACTTCACCCAGAAGTACCAGCACATCCCGGCGCGCTTCGCCGCCAAGAAAGGGACCGAGATCCAGCTCGACAAGGCCTTCATGGACGGCAAGACCATCGCCGTGCAGCGTGCCACCTCCATGGATACCTACATCACCGACAACTTCCCCAATGCCACCATCAAGCGCTACGGCACTGCGGATGAAGCCTACCTCGATCTGAAATCCGGCCGTGTCGACTACGTGATGGCCGACTCCGCCGCCATCAGCGACGGCCTGCTGAAGAAGGAAGGGGGCGATGCCTTCGAGTTCATCGGCCCGAAACTGACCGATCCCAAGTGGTTTGGCGAGGGTGCCGGCATCGCGGTGCGCAAGGCTGACAAGGATCTGAAAGAGAAATTCAATGCCGCCATCCTGGCCCTGCGTGCCAATGGCAAGTACAAGGAAATCAACGACAAGTACTTCGACTTCGACGTGTACGGCGAGTAAGCCGACGTAAGGCGAACAACGACAGGTTGATCCCGTCAGTAGTCATCGGGCCCGTTGCCTTCCGCTGGGAGTGACGGGCCCGATTGCGATGGAGCTGCATTGCATATGTTTGATTTGAAAGGATACGAAACCTCTCTGCTGGAGGGGGCCTGGATCACCCTGGAGGTGGCGCTTGCCTCCCTGCTGCTGGCCCTGGTGCTCGGCATGCTGGGGGCCCTGGCCAAGCTCTCTCCCTACAAGTGGGCACGCGGCATCGCGGCGGCCTACACCACCGTCATTCGCGGCATCCCGGATCTGGTGCTGATGATGCTGCTCTTCTTCGGCGGCCAGGTGCTCATCAACGGGATCTGCACCTGGGTCAACGAGGCATACAACAACCACCTGCTGGCGAGCAACCCGAACCAGGAGTGGGTCTCCCTGCTGCCCGATTACATCGACATCAGCCCTTTTGCGGCCGGGGTCGCCACCATCGGCTTCATCTTCGGCGCCTACATGACCGAGACCTTCCGCGGCGCCATCCTGGCGGTGGACAAGGGGGAGCTCGAGGCAGCCCGTGCCTTCGGCATGCGGGCAAGCCAGGTCTTTGTGCGGATCCTCTTTCCCCAGATGATGCGCCACGCCCTGCCCGGGTTTGGCAACAACTGGCTGGTGCTGCTGAAAACCACGGCTCTGGTCTCCATCATCGGGCTCGATGACATGGTGCGAAAGGCGTCGCTCGCGGCGGGCTCGACCCAGCAGCCTTTCACCTTCTACATGGCGGTGGCGCTGATCTTCCTGGTCTTCACCGCAGTCTCTACCTCGGCGCTCAAGTGGGCCGAGCGTCACTACGCCATCAAGACGAGGTAAGCCATGGATTTCTCGATCATTCTCAAGGAGTGGCCCACCTACTGGGAGGGGCTCTATACCACTATCTGGCTGGTGGCCGCCTCGCTCATGCTGGGGCTCATGCTGGCGGTGCCCATGGGCATACTGCGCAACAGCCGCAACTGGTTGATAAAGGGGCCAATCTGGGCCTATATCTACTTCTTCCGTGGCACCCCGCTCCTGGTGCAGCTCTTCATCATCTACTACGGTGCCGCCCAGTGGGAGTGGCTCAAGAACAGTGCGGCCTGGTCCCTCTTCTCGGAAGCCTGGTTCTGTGCCCTGCTGGCGTTCACTCTCAACACCGGCGCCTACACCGCCGAGATAGTGCGTGGCGCCGTGATGAACATGCCCAAGGGGCAGATAGAAGCGGCAAGCGCCTTCGGCATGACCCGCTGGCAGACCCTCACCCGCATCATCCTGCCCAACTCGTTTCGCCGTGCGCTGCCGGCCTACAGCAACGAGGTGATCTTCATGCTGCAGGGGTCGGCGGTGGCGGGCATCATCACCATCGTCGATCTGACGGGGGCCGCGCGGATCATCAACTCCCGCTACTACAGCCCGTTCGAGGCGTTCCTGACCGCAGGTCTGCTCTACATGCTGCTCACCTTCGTCATCGTCTGGTTGTTCAAGAAGTGGGAAGCCCGCTGGCATGCCCACCTGCGCCCGCGCAGCGTCTGACTGCCAGCAGAGAAAAAGCCCGCAACTGCGGGCTTTTTTTTATGGGCCACGGGCAGGCTCAGCGCCCCAGGTACTCCCTGTCGAAGAAGGTGTTGACCCAGTGGGGGCGATAGACGGCGAGCAGGGTCATGGTCATGCCGTTGAGGAGCGCCTCGGGGAAGAGCAGCAGCGGCCAGATGGAGAGGTAGTCGGCGCTGATGGTGTGCCAGGAGTAGGTGCCGCTCACCCCCATCAGCAAGGCGCTGGCGATCACCTTGGCCGAAATGCTCAGCGCCCCCCCGAGAAATGCCGCCACGAACAGATAGACGAAGAGGTGGCGAGGCAGCCAGGCCCAGCTCCCCAGAAACAGCAGCCAGCTGGTGGCCACCGGCAGGGCGACGCCGATGAGGGCTTGCCAGCCGATGTCGGTCAGGGGGATGACCCCGAAGTAAGCGAGGACCAGCAGGGTGAGGCAGGGGGCGAGCAGGGCGAGGCGCCAGCCCAGCAACAGGGTCAGGCTGGTGAGGCCGAGAAAGTGGATCTCGAGCCCCTCGTGCAACCCGGCCCGCAAGGTCCACAGCGGTACCAGTACGATGGCGCCGCCGAGGCAAAGATGCTGATAGAGCGGGTTGGCGCCAAGGGTGCGCAGCAGGGAGGCGTTCAGACTGAAGGCGAGCAGCACCAGCCAGAGCAGGAGGGCGGCGACTTGTCCTTCACTCATGAGCGGTTCCCCCGGATGCGGCTGTCGGTGATGGCGCCGTGGCGAACGCCGGCGCAATGAAAAGAGGCCGCCCTCTGCCGGGCGGCCTCCTGTCTCAATACTTCACGTTGGGGTGATACTTGCCAAGGATGCCCTGGACCCTGTCCATGGTCTCCTTGCTGGGGGGCTTGATGCCGACCAGATCGTAGGTATCTCCCAGCACGTCCCACTTGTGCTTGCCAAGTTCGTGGTAGGGCAGCAGCTCCACCTTCTCGACGCACTCCCCCAGCTCGGCGATGAACTGGCCGAGTCCTTCTGCGCTCTCGTCATCGTCGGACCAGGTGGGTACCACCACGTAGCGGATCCACATAGTCTGACCGCGGGAGGCCAGGTAGCGGGCGAACTCCAGGGTGTATTTGTTGCTGACGTGGGTGAGGGGGATATGCTTCTCGTCGTTGATCTGCTTGATGTCGAGCAGCACCAGATCGGTGTTGTCCAGCACCCGGTCGAGCAGTTCGTCGTAGTGACGCACGAAACCGTTGGTGTCGAGGCAGGTGTGGATCCCCTGGGCCTTGCAGGCGGTGAACAGTTCGGCGATGAACTCCTGCTGCAGCATGGCCTCGCCGCCGGAGGCGGTCACGCCACCGCCGGAGGCATTCATGAAGTGGCGATAGCTGGTGAGATCCTTCATCAGCTCGGGCACGGTGACCTCGCGGCCGCCCTGGGTGTCCCAGGTGTCCCGGTTGTGACAATACTTGCAGCGCATCAGGCAGCCCTGCATGAACACGATGAAGCGGATGCCGGGGCCGTCGACGGTCCCGCAGGTCTCGACGGAGTGGATCCGGCCAATGATGTCGGTAGTGCCGGTGTCGCTGGCTTCAACGGTCGGGATCCGCTGCGTGCCGGGGGTGGCAGGTCCCTTGGATTCAACGGCGGGGATCCGGTTAATGACTGACATAGACGACTCCAATGGTGCGGACAAGGTTCGAGCGGTCGTTATTTTATGACAGAAAGCCCTATAAATCCTACCAGTTTAGCCCGCAGGGGTGGCACCCAGCAGGCTCTCCAGTGCCTTGACGGGGAGCGGCCGGCTGGTGAGGAAGCCTTGATAATGCTGGCATCCCAGGGCCTTGAGCACGGCGAGCTGCTCCTCTTCCTCCACCCCTTCGGCGGTGACGGTGAAACGAAACACCCGGGCGAGATCCAGGATGGCCTTGACGATGGCCTTGTCCTGTTCGCTGTGGACCAGGGTCTGGATGAAGCTTCTGTCGAGCTTCACCTCGTCGGCGGGCAGATCCCGCAGATAGGCCAGGGACGAGTAGCCCGTGCCGAAGTCGTCGATGGAGATGAGCAGGCCAAGGGCCTTGAGCTGGCGGATCCTGGCGATGCTCTCCAGCCGGTTTTCCAGCACCACGGACTCGGTGATCTCCAGCAGCAGGCGCGACGGTGGCACCCCGGTGTCCCGCAGTATGTACTCCACCTGCTGCACGAAACCGGCGGTGTGGAACTGGCGGGCGCTGACGTTGACCGACAGATGGGGGATGGCGAGACCGTTGTTGAGCCAGAAGCTGTACTGGGCGCAGGCGGTCTTCATCACCCAGTAGCCTATCTCCTGAATCAGGGTGGTCTCCTCGGCGATGGGGATGAACTCCCCGGGGGGCACCATGGTGCCGTCGGCCTTCTGCCAGCGCAGCAGCGCCTCTATGCCCGAGAGCGTGCCGTTGTCGACCCGGTATTGGGGTTGGTAGTGCAGCACCAGCTCGTTGTTGCGCAGGGCATCGCGCAGCTGGTTGTTGAGAGAAAGCTTGCTCTTCTCTTTTTCCGCCATGGCTTCACTGAAGAAGATATGGTTGCCCTGGCCCGCGCGCTTGGCCATGTGGACGGCGGTATCGGCCTGCTGCATCAGGACAAGGTGATCCTTGTCGTCATCGCTGAACAGGCTGATCCCCACGGAGGCGCTGCAGTGCAGCTTGTGATCGCCGATGTCGAAGGGGGCACGGAAGATCCCCATCAGCTCCCGGGCAAAGTGCTCCGCCAGGATCTTGGCGGTGATATAGCCCTGGCCCAGCGCCGTGAAGAGCAGGGCAAATTCGTCACCCGAGGTGCGGGCGAGCACCAGGTTCTCCTGGGGCAGGGACTTGAGTCGCACCACCACGGCCTGGAGCAGCAGATCGCCGCAGGCGTGACCGAGGGAGTCGTTGATGGATTTGAAGTTGTCCAGATCCAGCAGCAGCAGGGCCCCCCACTGGCCACTCGGGGTCTGCAGGGTGCGCTGCATGATGTCGGTCAGGCTGCGCCTGTTGTAGAGATCGCACAGGTCGTCGTAGTAGGCGAGGCGCTCAATGTGGCGGGCGGTCTCCTTCTCCTGGGTGATGTCGTGGAAGCTGCAGACGAAGTGGCTGATCTCCTCTTCCTCGTCCTTGACCCCGCTCACCATGAGCCGCACCGGGAAGAGGTGTCCCTCCCGGTGCAGACATTTTTCCTCCCCGAGCCAGTATCCCTGCCGGTTGACCGCCGCGATCACCTCCTCCTTGAGGGTGTCGCCATAGTAGGTGGGCCTCAGGGCATCGATGTGCAGGCCCAGCATCTCCTCGCTGGCAAAGCCGGTGATGCGGCTGAAGGAGGCATTGACCTTGAGGATGATGCCCCCGTGATCCATCACCAGCAGGCCGTCGTGGGTGTTGAAGGCCACTTCGGCCAGGCGCAGGGCATCGTCATTGGCCAGGCGCTGCAACTCGCTGGCGGCCCGCTCGCGCTGTTCGTAGAGGACGTCCAGCAGTGGCGCGGGATCGGCCAGAGGGGTGGCGAGCAGCAGGGTGAGCTGCCCCAGGGGGAGACCGTTTGGCCCCGGGAAGGGGATGCCGACATAGGCCTTGGCGTCGAGGGCCAGCAGCTGGCTGGACTGGGGATAGCGCAGGGCCAGATCTTCCACGTAGAGGCTCTGCCCGTGCTGGAAGATCTCCCGGCCCGGGCCGATGTCCATGGGCATGGGTTTGACGACGGCGAAGGTCTCCCCCTCCACCACGCAGCGGGGAATGAGCCAGAGATCCTGGCCGCGAGGCTGAAACTCGCCGATCCAGCCCATGTGGGCACCGCTCAGGCCCATTGCCCAGCGCAGCAGGGCGCGGCAGTAATCGTTGCCGGTCAGGTTGGCAAGCCCCGGGGGAGGCGCGAGGTCCGGGGCGTCGGTCGCCACGGGGTCCGGCTGCCAGTGGCCGAGCAAGCGGGCGCAATGACGTACCAGTTGCAGGGTGTCATCGCTGATGAGGGTGCTCTCGGCATACTCCAGGCTGAGCACGCCGATGAGCTTCTCCTGTTCCAGCAAGGCGCCGTCCAGGCGGGAGCAGACATTGGCATCGGCCAGGTAGTAGTGCTGGCTCAACATGGGCTGGTGGGCCGCCTCCGAGAAACTCAGGGCGCCCCGGGCGCGCAGGGCCCGGATGTAGCGGCTGTCTCCGCGAATGGCACCGAGCGCGTCCACCCCCAGGGTGAACACCGGGGTCAGCTGCTCGCCGCCCAGGGCGCCATGGGCCTGGTAGTGCCAGAGGATCAGGCGATCGGCCCCCAGGCACTCCTTGAGGCTCTCCAGCATGGCGTCATACTGCTGCTGGCTGGCCATCTGGCTCAGGCGCGGCAGTTGCAGGGACAGGCTGGCGGCGCTCTCCTGGGATTGGGTCTGCAGGCAGATGAGCCAGAAGGCGTCCTGCTCGTGGGAGAGGGAAATGTGCCAGAGGAGGGCGTCAAAGCGCAGCACCAGCTTGCCCCCCTTGCCGCTGGCCAGCCGCTGCTCGATGGGCTGGCGCAGGGCGTCCGGCAATTGGGCCGGCCAGGCACTGCGGGGCTCGTCGAGCCAGTGGAGCGGCGTCTGCATCACATCGGTCAGGGCGACCAGCCGTTGACTACGGGTATCCAGGCGGAAAAACAGGGGCGCCTGGCTGGCGGTCGGAAGATGGCTGAGCGCGGTAGACGACATGAACTGACACTATCCTGTTGAGCAATTGTCGGAGGGCAAGAATACTGCAAATCCGTGGCAAACAAAATTTCATTGAGTTCTAAATTAGATAAGTCTAATTTATTGGTCATTTCCTGTTGTGTGGAGTCTTGCAGATGAAACGGATCCTGATTGTGGGTGGTGTGGCCGGGGGGGCGTCCGCCGCCGCCCGTGCCCGCCGTTTGAGCGAAGAGGCGGAGATCGTGATGTTCGAGCGGGGCGAGTTCGTGAGCTTCGCCAACTGCGGTCTGCCTTATCACATCGGGGGGGATATCCCGGATCGGGATGCCCTGCTGCTGCAGACGCCGCAAAGCTTCAAGCGCCGGTTCAACGTGGATGTGCGGGTGTTTCACGACGTCATCGAGATAGACAGGGCCGGCAAGAGCCTGCTGGTGCGCAACCTGCTGACCGGCGAAGAGCGTCGCGAAGCCTACGACGTGCTGCTGCTGAGCCCGGGCGCCGCCCCCATCCGGCCTCCCTTCCCCGGCATCGACAGCCCGGGGGTACACACCCTGCGGAGCATTCCCGACATGGATCGCATCCTGGCGGCGCTGGCGCACGACAAGCCCCGCCACGTCACCGTGGTGGGGGGCGGTTTCATCGGACTGGAGATGATGGAGGCGCTGCACCAGCGCAAGCTGGCGGTCACCCTGCTTGAGCTCTCCGATCAGGTGATGGCGCCGGTGGACAAGGAGATGGCCAACCTGCTCCACGCCCGCATCCGCGAAGAGGGGGTCGATCTTCGCCTGCGCACCGGCCTCGCTGCCATCGAGAGCCTGGAGCTGCCGGCGGAGAAGGGCTCGGCGGTGCCTGCCGGCCTGCGTCTGACCCTCAATGACGGCTCTCATCTCGACACCGGCCTGCTGATCCTGGCGATTGGCGTCAAGCCCGAAACCCTGCTCGCCGCCAAGGCGGGGCTGGTGCTGGGCCCCCGCGGCGGCATCAAGGTGGATGCGGGCATGCGCACCTCGGATCCCTTCATCTACGCGGTGGGGGATGCGGTGGAGGAGACCGATTTCGTCACCGGCGAGTCCGTGCTGATCCCGCTGGCGGGCCCGGCCAACCGTCAAGGGCGCATCGCCGCCGACAACATGCTGGGGCGAGCCGAAACCTACAAGAAGACGCAAGGGACCGCCATCTGCAAGCTGTTCGATCTGGCGGTGGCGAGCACGGGGCTGAACGAGAAGCGGCTGGTGCAGCTGGGGCTGCCGTTCGAGAAGGTCTATGTCCACCCGGGCAGCCACGCCGGCTATTATCCCGGCGCCCACCCGGTCAGCCTCAAGCTGCTGTTTGCCCCCGATGGCAAGATTTACGGCGCCCAGGCCATCGGCAAGGATGGCATCGACAAGCGCATCGACGTGCTGGCGGTGGCCCAGCGTGCCGGTCTCACCGTGTTTGATCTGCAGGATCTGGAGCTCACCTATGCGCCGCCCTTTGGCTCGGCCAAGGATGTGATCAACATGGCCGGGTTCGTTGCGAGCAACCATCTGAAGGGGGACACCCTGCTCTGCCACGCAGCCGAGGTGCAGGCTCGCCACCCCCATCAGCAGGTGGTGGATGTGCGAAACGGCCCCGAACTCGACAAGCTGGGGCGCATTCCGGGGGCGATGCACATTCCTCTGGACGAGCTGCGCAGCCGCCTCCATGAGCTGCCCAAGGATAAAGAGCTGCTCATCAGCTGCCAGGTGGGGCTGCGGGGTCACGTGGCCTGCCGCCTGCTGAGCCAGCACGGTTTTCGGGTCAAGAACCTCTCCGGCGGTTTCAAGACCTGGCAGACGGTGATCGCCGAGTAGATCCTCCAGGCTGACATGGCCCGATTGATCACTCTGTATGCAAACGGGCCACTCCAAAGAGTGGCCCGTTTTGTTGCCGCAGGGGTTTGCCGCAGGTGGCCCCTCGCTGTCAGGGGGTCACGTCATCGAGCTGCTTGCGAATGTGGTGCTGCAAGACCGCCAGCATGGAGGCGCCGGAGAGCCCTATCATCAGGGCGCCGTTGACCGCCTCCAGGGGGCCGAGCAGCTTCCACTGCGGGCTCATGACGATGTCGCCATAGCCCAGGGTGGCGAAGTTGACCCCGGAGTGATAGACGGCCTCCTGCAGGGTGTCGAACTCCCCGAGCCACAGGAAGAGCCCGCCCCAGACGCCGATCTGGGCCAGGTTGCCCAGCATCACCAGGGTGATGATGCCAAACAGGGCCAGCATGCCGGCCAGGGCCCCCTCGCGTTCATTGAATCGCTTGACGTAGAAACGGATGCACCAGACGGATACCAGGGATTGCAGCAGCATGTTGACCAGGATCACCGGGATGCCGACCAAAAAAATCGTTAACATATCAATCTCCTAGCTTGGCTTCTGCCAGTGGGCGGCCGGCCGGCCACCACTGCTCGAGCAGCAAGATACAGAGCCAGCCATAGCCGGCCACCACCAGATAGAGGCCGCAACGCATGGCGGCCGCCAACCACACATCCTTGCCGGTGGCGCTGTCCTCGATGGCCGGGCCAAACAGGATGAGCGCCGTGATCCAGGCGTTGCTCCAGAAGGATGGCGGGAAACGCCCCGCCACCAGCCGCACCAGGCGCCGCGCCAGCCAGAGGGTCATCAGGGCCAGCATCAGCACCAGCATCAGGAGCGAGGGCCAGAGGCTGAGCCCCAGCCAGAGTGCGAACGCCAGCAGGGCGCCCGCCAGGGTCGAGAGCACCAGCTCCTGGCCCGCCTGTCTGGCGTTGAGGGAGGTACTCTGCTGGGCCAGGGTCACCGTCTTCATCACCGCCGGAATGTAGAACGCCGGATTGCCGAGGGCCAGCAGCCACACCGGCAGCACCATGGCGACGGCGCGCAGCGCCAGCCGCTCGGGATGTTCGGGGGGCAATGGCACCGGTCTTGCCGCCGCTCCCGCCACCTGCAGGGGAGGGAAGAGTGCGTGGGCCAGGCGGTTGACCAGGGTGCCTATCAGGATCCCCAGTCCCATCATCTGGGCAAGGGCGATGGCAAGGGACTGCTCGATGAGACCGGCCACCGGGATCACCGTGATGGCCATGATCAGCAGCATGGCGGCGGCGCCCTTGCCGGCCATCGCCTGCTGCATCAGCAGGTAGAGCAGCAGGGCGACGAGCAGCACTGCCGCCAGGGCATAGTGGGTCAGCAGGGGGACCAGCAGCACCCCGGCGGTCATGATCCCCAGCAACAACAGCCCCCCTGCCAGCCCCTTCTTCAGGCCGAGGGCCTCTCCGGGTCGGCACAGCACCACCCAGGCCATGATGACCCCGAGGTGGGGCATGGGCAGTGCCAGGCCGTAACAGATCCCCGTCGCGAGCCCGATGCCAGTGCCAATGCGCAGTACAGCCCTGTCGGCGTTATGCATCTGGCGCCTCAATAGAGGAAGGAGAAGAGGCTCATCAGCCGGATATAGAGCGCTCCCAGGAAGTGCATCACCCCGCTCTCGCCGGTGTAGACCAGCACATCGGCCTGGCCGCCGACCCGCAGCGCCTCGACCGGCGGAAAGTCGTCGCTCTGGAAGGCGACCTTGACCGGGAAACGCTGGGCCTGGCGCAGCCAGTCGCGGTTGTTGTCCACCGTGGGCAGGGCGCCGGCGGGCTGGCTCTTGCCATCGCTCACCCCGTAGCCGACGCTGCGAACCTCCCCCTTGAACAGCTGTCCGGGCAGGCTGTCGAGCAGGATGGCGACCCTGTCTCCCGGCCGAATGTTGCCGAGGTTGTTCTCCGTCAGATCCGCCGACACCCAGACGTCGTGGATGGCGATCAGGGTCATGGCCGGTGCGCCGGCCCCGATGAATTGGCCGGCATCCGTGCTCAAGTCGGTGATGAGCCCCCGACCCGGCGCCACCACGCGGGTGTTCTGGCGATCCAGCTCGGCCTTGTGCACCGCCGAGCGGGCACTGAGCAGCTGGGAGTTGTCATCGCCGCTCGCCCCGGCGGCCTCGATGGCGCGGCGAACGTCGGCTTCGGCTGCCGCCACCTGGCTCTTGGCGGTCTCGCGGCTGGCCTGGGCCACCTCCAGGCGACGCACCGAGATGGCCCCCGGATCTTCCCGATAGAGCCGCTCCTGGCGCTCCGCATCCTTGGCGGCGTTGTCATAGGCGGCGCGCATGGCCATCAGGGAGGCTTCGGCCGCCTTGACCCCTTCGGTGTTCGCCTTGACGCCGCTCAGCACCGTCTGGTAGTCGGATCTGGCCTTGGCCAGGGCGATGTCATAGGGCTCGGGATCGATCTCGAACAGGGGGGTGCCGGCCTCCACGTCCTGATTGTCGTGGACATAGACCCGCTTGATCTGGCCGGACACCTCGGCGGCGACGGGGACCACGAAGGCCTGCACCCGGGCCTGGGAGCTGTAGGGGGTCAGCCGGTCCGCCAGCAGATACCAGCTGAGCAGGAGGAGGATCGCGGCCAGCAGCCCGAGGGTGGCGCCGCGGCTGGCCTGACCGGGAGAGGCTGTGTCAGTCATGGGAGTTTGCCTTCTGTGTCATGGGGGAGTGGGCTGCGTCGAGCAGGGGGGCCCAGTCGGCGCGCGTGCGCAGTTGAGCCTCCACCTTGGGGGTCACCAGGGGACGTTCGCGCCCCTGTTCCCAACCGCCACCCAGTGCCTTGTAGAGGGTGATGAGGTCGCGCATCCGGGCACCGCGGCTGTTGACCAGGCGCTCCTGCTGGTTGAACAGAGCACGCTGGGAGTCGAGCACCCGCTGGAAGTCCGCCATCCCCTCGCGGTACTGGGTGTTGGCGATTTCGAGGGAGCGACGGGCGGCCTCGCCGGTCTGGGTCAGCAGGGCGATTTCCTCCTGGCCGTTGGCGTAGGCCACCGCCGCGTCATCCACCTCGCGGGCCGCCTTGAACACGCTGTCGCGATAGCGTTCGTGCAGCTGCTGGAAGCGGGCGTCCTGCACCAGGATCTGGTTGCCGAGCCGTCCCTGATCCAGCAGGTTCCAGCTCAGCGAAGGACCGACGGCCCAGGAGAAGGTGCCGCTCTCGCCATTGGTGGCGTTGACCCCCAGGGTGCCGAGCAGGGTGATGGAGGGGTAGAGCTCGCTCTCGGCCACCCCGATCAGGGCAGACTGGGCGGCCAGCTGGCGCTCCGCCACCCGCACGTCGGGACGGCGGCGCAGCAGATCCGCGGGCATCTCGGTGACCAGGGCCAGCTCGCCCTGGGGGATCCTGCCGGTGTTGGTGGTCATCTCGGGCAGGGGACCCGGGGGGCGGGCGAGCAGGGTGGAGAGGGCGTTCTGGCTTTGGCGCAGGCTGGTCTCGAGCTGGGGAATGCCTGACAGGGTGCCCAGGTACTGCGTCCTGGCTTGCTGCACGTCCAGCTCGGCGCTGTTGCCGCTCTTGAACAGTCGCTCGGTGATCTCCAGGCTGCGCCGCTGGATGCGGGCATTCTCCCGGGCGATCTGGAGCCTGGCCTCGACGGTGCGGATGCTCACATAGAGCTGGGCCACCTGGGCGGCCATCAACACCTGGATGTCGTCATACTGGGCCAGACTCGCGAAATAGCTGGCATCCGCCGCCTCGACTCCGCGCTGGAACTTGCCCCAGAAGTCGAGTTCCCAGCCGAGGTTGAAGCCGGCGCCGTAGCTGCTGCCCGCGCTGCTGTGGCCGCCCCGGGTCTGACCTGCCTGGAGGAATTCTGCCGTTCCCACCGTCGCCTGGGGGCCGAGCAGGCTCTCGGCGATGCCAAGCTGGGCCTGGGCCTCGAGGATCCGCAGGCCGGCGATCCGCACGTCCGGATTCTTGAGGAAGGCCTCCTCCACCAGGGCGCTCAGCACGGGATCGTGCAAGTTGTCCCACCATCGTCGGTAGTCGGTCACCGTCACCGCCTGCTGACCCTCGCTGGCGCTGTGCCAGTTGGCCATCTCCTCGACACCGGGGGCCTGATAATCGGGCCCGAGCAGAGTACAGGCACCGAGCAGCAGGCAGGTGCCCCCTGCAAACAGGGGGCGAAGGAGAGAAAGTGCGTCGGCCATGGGGTTATTTTTCCGCGTTGGCCAGACCGTCGTTGACCCAGGCCATGAAGATGCGATAGCCGATGGAGAGCAGGGTGGCACCGATGAACATGCCGAGGATGCCATTGGTGGCCATGCCGCCGAGGGCCCCCAGCAGCACTACCGGCATGGGCGCATCGACGCCACGCCCCAGCAGCAGCGGCTTGAGCACGTTGTCGGCCATGCCGGCCACGACCAGCAGCACTGAGTAGATGACGTTGAGCAGGGTGCCGTGATCCCCCGCCATCCACATGAAGGCGATGGCCGGTCCCGTGACCAGGATGACGGGGACCTGGGCGATACCCAGGATCAGCGCCAGGACGAAGAAGATGCCGACCGCCGGGATCCCGGCGAGGGACATGATGACGCCAGCCAGCAGGGCCTGGATGAAGGCGACCCCGATGACCCCCATGGCCACGGCCCGGATGGTGCTGGTGCACAGCTTGGTCAGGGCGAGGCCCTTGCGCTCATCGGTGATGCGCATGGCGATGCGCTCGGCGCTGATGGCACCCGGTGCCCCCCAGGCCATGATGATGCCAGCCACGATGAAAGAGGCGACGAAGCCCAGCAGGCCGCCCCCCATGCTGGCGAGCATGGCGACAGTCTGCTTGGCCATGTCGCCGAGCTGCGGCTTGTAGCTGATAAGGAGGCTCGGCAGATCCACGGATGCCTTGGTCCATAAGGCGTGCAGCTTGGCACCGATCAGCGGGATGCTGGCGATGTCGGCGGAAGGCGCCGGAATCACCAGAGTGTTGTTCTCCACCTTGTCTATCAGGGCGCTGACGCTGTCTCCTAGGGAGCCGAGCATGGCAACGGTGGGGGCCACGATGAGTAGGATGCCCAGCAGGACCAGCAGGGTGGACGACTGGCCCTGTTTTCCCCCGAGTCGGGCGGCAAAGCGCTGATGGAGGGGGTAAAGGGTGACCGCCAGGATCAGGGCCCACAGCATCATGTTCATGAAGGGGGAGAACACGGTGAAGCAGAACGAGCCTAGCGCCAGAATAAGGCCAAATTTGATGAACATGTCCAGGAATCGGGCAACCAATCTTTTTTCGACGAGGGACAGATCGTTATTTTCCATGCTGATATGACTCCAGAGAGGGATGGATGCATGACCCCGCTGACCCTGTGTGAACTCAAGGTCGGCATTCTGGTCGATGGACAATTAATAAGTTTGTTTTCAATGGTTGAGGCATACATCGAACGCACCTGCACGTTATGTATGGCACAGGTGTTCAAGGCTTAAAAAATATTTATCTGCTTGATATGTCGTTGATTGGAAGGCCTGCGTTGAGCAGGGCCGAGAATAATGAATGGCCCGATCACGCACAAGTGAACAGTGGTGCCCGGTTTAGCCTGGGTTCAGAAAATCACGACAACCCTCTTTCATGGAACAGGAGATCGCATACGGGGCCTCGAATAAACCTCGCGGTTCACGGGGCGTCGTGCCCGCGTCCGTGGCGATGTAGGCATCTCTGTTGGCCGATGCCGCCCGATATGGCAGTTGGTGTTCCCGGGAGTGACGCTTTATTCTATTGGCTCCTGCGCTGCGGCGATCCAACCCGGGATGAACACCATGCACCTCTCTCTCTCCTGCCCCGTGACTCGTCTTCCCCGTGTGGCCTGGCTGGCGGCGCTGCTGCTGGCTGGTTGCGGCCCCGACAAGCCTGTCAGCCAGGTTCCGACCACCGGCTCCACTGCCCGGCAGGAGGCAGGGGAGCCGAGTTCAGTCGTGCAAGCCAATGCTCGCCAATACCGCGATGCCCCGGCGCTGGCGCTGGTCTTCTCCGGCCCATTGGCGCCCAAGGCAAACTGGCAGAGCTGGCTTTCTGTGAGTGAAGGGGGCAAGCAGGTGCAGGGGGAGTGGATCCTCGCCGACGATGGCCGCACCCTCTATTTCCCGAACGTGCAACCCGACAAACGCTACGAGGTGAGCCTCAAGGCGGGGCTGGGCCCATCCCCCCAGCGCTGGACCCTCAAGACCCGGCCGCTGGAGGCGGGGGCGTCGTTTACCGCGAGCGGTATGGTATTGCCGCTGCGCGACGAGCTGCGCCTGCCCATCAGCGCGGTCAATGTGGATGAGGTCAATATCGACTTCTTCCGGGTCGATGCGGAGTATCTGCCCCGTTTCCTGGCCGAGTATCGCCCCGGTGCCGGCATGGGCAACTGGGAGCTTGAGCAGATCACCAAGCGGGCCAAGCGGGTGTTCAGCGGCCGCTATGCGCTGGAGCTCGATGCCAACCGGCGCGAGACCCGCCTCATCAATGTGAAGGAGCCGCAGCTGGCGGAGGCCGGCGTCTACTTTGCGGTGATGTCGCCCCTTGGCAACTACGACTGGCGCAAGGAGACCACCTACTTTGCGGTGAGCGACATGGGGCTCAGTGCCCGCCGTTACCGCGATGAGCTGGAGGTGTTCGTCAGCTCCCTGGCCAGCGCCGACCCCCTCAAGGATGTGCAGCTCTCCCTGCTCGACCAGAAGGGCAACCGGCTGCAGGTGCAAACCACCGACCCCCAAGGTCATCGCCGCTTCGATCAGGTGCAGGGGGCTCGCCTGCTGCTGGCCGAGCAGGGCAACCATCTGGCGGTGCTGCGCCTCGATGGCGCGGCCCTCGATCTCTCCACCTTCGATCTCGGCACCCAGCCCTGGCAGGCCCAACAGTTCTATCTGTTCAGCGGGCGCGATCTCTATCGCCCCGGCGAGCGGCTCGACAGCGAGATCCTGCTCAAGGGGCAGGATGGCCAGCTGCTGCCGGGCATGGCGGTGGAGCTGGAGGTGAAACAGCCGGACGGCCAACTGCTCGAACAAAAGCGCCTGCTGCCGGACAATTTGGGCGCGGCCCACTACGGCCTGCGCCTGCCGGAGGATGCACCGCTCGGGCGCTGGACCATCAACCTCAAGACTGCCGCCGGTAGCCGCTTCGAGTGGCCTTTTCTGGTGGAGGAGTTTCTGCCGGAGCGGCTGAAACTGCAGCTTGGCAAGGGGCCGGATGGGGAAGTGACGAGTCTGGACGCCGCCCTCACTTTGCCGCTGCAAGGGGACTATCTCTACGGCGCACCAGCCAGTGCCACCAAGGCCAAGGCGGAGGTGAAGTTAAGCCGCGCCACCATGCCCTTTACCCAGTGGCAGGAGTTCACCCTGGGGGACGTGCTGCTCGCCGAGCAGGCCAAGGATCTCGAGCCTCTCAATCTCACCCTTGATGCGCAGGGGCAGGGGACTTTTTCGCTTGCTGATGAGCTCGATGGGGTGCGTGCCCTCGGGCCGCTGGAGGTGGCTTATAGGGTGTCGCTTTCCGAACCCGGCGGCCGCGCCGTCAATCGCAGCCGCACCCAGTATGGCTGGCCCGCCGGCAGCCAGTGGCCGGCACTCAAGGCCGATTTCGTGGCGGATCGGGTAGAAGGGGGCAAGCCGCTCCCCTTCCAGATCCTCAACCTCGATGACAAGGGTCAGCCGGTGGCGGGGGCGGTGAAGGTGCGCCTCATCAACGAGTACCGCGACTACTATTGGCACTACGCCGATGGGGAGGGGTGGAAGTACGAATTCAACAGCCAGCCCTATCTGGAGCAGGAGCAGACCCTGCAGCTGGATGGCAAGGGGCCGACCCCGCTCACGCTGCAACTGGCGGCGGGCTGGTATCGATTGGAGGTGGAGAACAGTCAGGGACATCAATCGAGCCTGCGGGTGGAGATAGGCAGTTACGCCTGGGGCGGCGGTGGCGAGCAGGCGCGGCCCGACAAGATTGCCATTACCCTCGACAAGCGCGCCTATCAGGCCGGGGAGAAGGCCAAAGTGACCCTGGTGGCCCCGCGCCCCGGCAAGGGGTTGCTGCTGGTGGAAGATGGCGACGGCCTGCGCTGGTGGCAGCGCATCGAGCTCAAGGGGGCCGGTGGCGATGCCAAGGATGCCCGCGGCGAGTTCGAGATCCCGGTCAGCCCCGAGTGGCTGCGCCATGATCTGCATATCTCGGCCCAGATTGCCGCGCCAGACAGTGACTCAAAGCCGGTGAGCCAAAAGAGTGTGCAAAGCCTGCGCTCGGTCGGTCTGGTGCCGCTCACCCTGGATCGGGAAGCGCGCCGTCTTCCGCTTACCCTGAGCGCACCTGATAAAGCGGTGCCGCTTACCCGGCTGGAGGTGACCGCCACCTCTACCCCCAACAGTCAGGGGCGGGTGGTGCTGGCGGCGGTGGATCGGGGTGTGCTCAATATCAGCGACTACCAGCCCCTCGACCCGTTCGAGATCTTCTTTGGTCGCAAGCGCTTCGCCCAAGATTTGTTCGACAACTACGGCCAGGTGATCCCGCCACAGGATGGCAAGCTGGCCCGCCTCAACTACGGGGGTGACCGGGCGCCGCTGAAAAAGGGCGGCGCGCTGGAGAGCCGGGTCGAGATAGCCGCACTGTGGAGCGGCGAGGTGAGTTTTGACGAGCAGGGCAAGGCGGTGATCCCGCTCGATCTGCCCAACTTCAACGGCGAGCTGGCTCTGATGGCGCTGGCCTGGAACGAACAGCAGGTCGGTGAGGCCGAGCGCGCCGTCAAGGTGGTGGCACCGCTGGTGGCCGAAATTGGCTGGCCGCGCTTTGGCGCCAGAGGGGATGAGACCCGGGCGCTGGTGCAGCTGCGCAATATGAGCGGCGAGGATCAGACCCTCTCCCTTGTCTGGACCCTCAACGGCGGACTCAAGGCAAACGGTGAGCTGCCCGGCACCCTTTCCCTTAAAAATGGCGAAGAGCAGTGGCTGACCCTGCCGCTCACCGTGACCGGGGCGAGCGGTGTGGCAAGCCTGCAGTTGGCGGCCAGCGGCAAGGATTTTGCCATCAGCCGAGACTGGACTTTGCCGCTGCGATCCCCCTGGCCGGCCGAGACTCGCCAGCGCTACCAGATGCTGGCTCCCGGCCAAGAGATGAGCTTTGCGCCAGCTGAGCTGGCCGGGCTGGATCGCGCCAATCTGCAGGGGCTGCTCAGCCTCTCCGGTACTCCCCCCTGGGATCCGGCAGCCCAGTGGCAGGCGCTGGCTGACTACCCCTACGCCTGTCTGGAGCAGACCCTGTCCCGTGCCTGGCCTTACTTGCTGACCACGGCCGATGAGCGGGCCGCCTGGAGCAAACCCGCAGAGGGCAAGAAAGCGGCGAGCGAGGCGGATGTGCAACGCGCCCTGCTGCAACGGCTGCAGCGGTTGCAACTGCCCAGCGGCGGTTTTGGCCTCTGGGATGGTCGCTCCGACGAGGAGCAATGGCTCACCGCCTATGCCGCCGACTACCTGCTGGCGCGCAAGGAGGCGGGCGATGCCGTGCCGGAGGCGATGCTCAATCAGGCGTTGAACCGGCTGCAGAGCTATCTCACCGACAGTCAGTATGGTGAGCGCTGGAGCAGTGCCCCCGAGCACAGCCGGCTGGCCTATCAGGCCTACAGTGCCTATGTGCTGGCGCGGGTGGGCAAGGCACCGCTCGCTACCCTGCGTCTTATCTGGGAGCAGCAGGCCGATCACGCCCGCTCCGGTTTGCCGCTGCTCCACCTCTCGCTGGCCCTCTCGGCCATGGGGGATGAGCAGAACGCCGCCAAGGCCCTCAGTCGGGCATTGGCGACCGAGCGTGGTGATGACTATCTGGGTGATTACGGCTCGCCGCTGCGCGATCAGGCCCTTGAGCTCTCCTTGCTGCGCCAGCACAAGCTGGCTGCGGAGCGCTGGCCAGCCCTCAGTGCCAAGGTGGCAGATACCCTGGCTCATCGTCAGTGGCTCAGCACTCAGGAGCGGCTCGCCCTGCTGCGACTCGCCCGCGTCGATCCGGCCGCCGACTGGCAGGCCAGGGTGACTTCCTCTCTTGGCAGTGGATCCCTGAGCGGTTCGGCTCCGTTGCAGCAGGGCGCCCCCGAGGCGCTGGCGGCGAGCACCGTCACCAACGAGGGCAAGGGCTCGCTCTATGTGCAGCGCACTCTGGTCGGTTACCCCGAACAGGCTCCGGCACGGATCAGCAAGGGGATGAGCGTGACCCGTAGCTGGTTCAATAGCGACGGTCAGCCGTTTGATCCCGCCAAGGTGAAGGTGGGCGATCTGGTGGTGGTGCGGCTCAACGTCAGCAGTGAGTCGGCGGTGCCCGATGCCCTGCTGGTGGAGATGGTGCCCGCCGGCTTCGAGCTGGAGAACCCGGCCCTTGGCAACAGCATCAAGCTCGAAGAGCTCTCCATTGAGGGGAAACCGGCGTGGCAGAGCGAGTGGAACGACTATCTCAAGCATCAGGAGTTTCGCGATGACCGCTACACGGCGGCGCTGGATCTGAGCGAGGGGAGCAACCAGCAACTGGTCTACCTGATGCGGGCGGTGACGCCGGGTCGCTATCAGGTGCCGCCGACCCAGGTGGAGGATATGTACCGCCCCGAGCTGCGGGCTGTGGGTGAGGATATCCATGAGGTGATCATCTCTGAGTAACATTCCCTCCCTTGAGCGGGTTCGCCCGCTCACTTTCTGGCAGCGTGGCTGGCTGAAATTAGTTCGCAGTGGCCGTGCTGGCTGGCGCTGGCTTGGTCGCCTGCCACGCTGGCTGCGTTGCTCGGTGCTGGGAGTTGTAGCACTGCTCCTGTCATTGCTGGCGCTGGATAGACTCTTCCCGCCGCCACCGCTCGACCCAGCCTACGCACGGGTGGTGCTCGACATGAAGGGGCGACCGCTGCGCGCCTTTGCCGATACCAGCGGCGTGTGGCGTTACCCCGTGACCCTGGAGCAGGTCTCCCCTCGCTATATCGAGGCGCTGCTGGGCTACGAGGATCGCCATTTCTGGCGTCATCCCGGAGTCAATCCGGTGGCCATGGTGCGCGGCATCGGTCAGTGGTTGCGCCATGGGCGGGCCGTGTCGGGGGGCTCGACCCTCACCATGCAGGTGGCACGCCTTATCGAGCCCTACCACAGAAGCGTGCCCGGCAAGCTGCGCCAGATGGCGCGCGCGCTGCAGCTGGAGTGGCACTACGACAAGCGCACCCTGCTCACCGTCTATCTGAACCGGGCGCCGTTTGGCGGCAATCTGGAGGGGGTGCAGGCGGCAAGTTTTGCCTATCTCGGCAAGAGCGCCGCCAAGCTGACCTATGCCGAGGCGGCGCTCTTGGCAGTGCTGCCCCAGGCCCCCAGCCGCAACCGGCCGGACCGGCATCCCGAGCGGGCCCGCACCGCCCGTGACAAGGTGATGCAGCGGCTGGTGGCGCAGGGGGTCTGGCCAGAACAGGTTTGGCTGGAGGGACGCATCGAGCCTGTGTTGGCCCGCGGTCACTTCACGCCGATGGAGGCGCCGCTCTTTGCCCGCCTTGCCGCCGATAATCAGGCCGGGGCCCTGGTGCACACCACCATCGACGGCGATCTGCAGCGTTGGCTGGAGGGGCGGGTGGCGAGCTATATCCGCCGCTTCCCCGAGCAGACCTCAGCGGCGTTGCTCCTGGTCGACAACAGGACCATGGCGGTGCGCGCCTATGTGGGCAGCGCCGAGTATGGCAATTTGCGCCGCCACGGTTACCTCGACATGGTGCAGGCGATCCGCTCCCCCGGTTCTACGCTGAAGCCCTTCATCTACGGTCTGGCGATGGACGAGGGGCTGGTGCACTCGGCCTCCCTGCTCTCCGATGCGCCAAGGCTGGGCTCGGACTATAGACCCGCCAATTTCTCCGGTGCCTTTCAGGGGCCGGTGACGCTCGCCCAGGCGTTGCAGCAATCCCTCAACGTGCCGGCGGTGCAGGTGCTGGAGGCGCTGGGGCCGGACAAACTGGTCAGCCGTCTCGACAATGCCGGGGTGAGGCTGGCTCTTTCCGACAAGCCCAATCCGGCCATTGCGCTCGGGGCAGCGGGCATTCGGCTCGAGCAGTTGGTGGCCCTCTACAGCGCACTGACCCGGCAGGGGCAGGTGGCGATGCCGGTCTGGCTGGCGGGGCAGCAGGTGGTGTCACGCCCCTTGCTGAGCCCGGGGGCCGCCTGGATCATCTGGCAGATATTGAGCGCCCAGGGGCGCGCGGATCAGCCCTTTGCCAGTGAGGCGACCGGCCGGGTCAATCGACTGGCCTGGAAGACCGGCACCAGCTATGGCTATCGCGACAGCTGGGCCATGGGGGTCTCCGGTCGTTGGACCATCGGCGTCTGGCTGGGGCGCCCCGATGGCACCCCCATGCCCGGCTTTTATGGACAGAGCGCGGCAGTGCCGCTGCTGCTCTCTGTCTATTCGCGGCTCTCGGACAACAGCCCCCTGCCGGCACAACCCAACACGGTGAGCGAGGCCGAAGTTTGCTGGCCGCTGGGGCGCAAGACGAGCGCGACCCTGCCAGAGGCCTGTTTGCAGCATCAGAGCGCCTGGCTGCTGGAAGGGCGCGACCCTCCCACCTTGCCGGATCCCATGGATTGGCCCTCGCCGCTGCGCCAGGTTGCGCTCACTGTCGACGGCAAGCCGACGCTGACCCGCTGCCACGATGCGGCACAATCCGCTTTTAGAGCGCTCTGGCCGCTGTCGCTGGAGCCATGGCGCTCACCGGGCGAGCGGCGTCAGGCGCTGCTTGCCAGGGGCTGCGCGGGGGAGGGGCAGAGCGCCGAGCAGCAGGCCCCCATTCGTATCGTAGCGCTGGGGGAGGGCAACCTTATCCGCAGTCAGCGCTATCGGTTGCAGCCCAGGGTGCTGGGCGGTGTCGGCAAGCCGGCATGGTTTCTCAACGGCCAGCGGCTGCGCTGGGACGGGGATCAAGTAGTGAGCAAGGCGGGCCGCTATCAGCTGGTGGTGGTGGATGAGGCGGGAAACAGCGATCGCATCGAGTTTCGGCTGGAAAACCCCTCCTGAGGGCGTGGTGAGCGCCAGAATATTGACGGCATCGGTGATGGTCCCGATGCCGTCAGTTGATTGTCGATTCCCCGGCAGAGGCGGGGAGTCAGGGCTTGACCTGCCCCAGCCGGGTGAAGAAATGCCGGCTCTTGCGCTGGTGGAAGTGGCTCTTCTTGATGGGATGAAACACCAGGTCGCTCTGTGGGTGACTCCCCTTGAGGTGGTGGATCATCGCCATGGCCGGTAAGCCAGTACTGACGAGCGTGGTGAGCGGCAGGGTGACGGTCTCGGGTCCCAGCAAGGGTGTGAACCCCTGCTGGGCCTGCTCGAAGCGGGTCAACACGGCGGGTTCGGCGTAGCCGCTGCCCAGCATGGCGAGCAGGGCATCGAGGGCCTGATGGAACTCGGCGAGCTGCTGACGAAAGCCGCTTCGCCCCCGCAGGGCAATGAGCTCCGCAAACGGGATGTCGGCCAGGTGAGTGGGCACTTGCAGCGGGATCTCGAGGTGGAAGCAATCCTGACCGCCGCGATTGTGGTAGCGGGATTCGAGCAGGTGGAGCAGCCGATCCAGATAGTCGTGATCGGTAATAAGCGCCCCGTCATTGGCGAGAGCCCACTCACGGGCGAGGCGCATGGAGAGCAGGTTGGCAAAGCGGCGCGCCATTCTGATCCCCCCTTCATCCTGCGTCGCAAAGCCGTGGGTCAGACAAAACCCGTGCAGCCGTTCCAGTCCCGCCTGAGCCGGGCAGAAGCAGTCGTGGTTGGGGGCTGAACGCCAGCGGGCGATGAGCTCCCTGTTGCCAAACACCTTGTGGCGGACAAAATCGGGGGCGACCAGGCCAGCAATCTGGCTCTCCACCTGGGGCGTGATATGGGCGAAGAAGGCGGGTTGTGGCGGCTCGGCCAGCAGGTCGGTTTGCTGGCGCAGGGTCTCCAGCAGGGCGGTGAGACCGCTCTTATCACTGACGGTGAAGACGAAGGCGAGCCGCTCCAGATAGAGCAGGGCAAACTTGAGCCAGAGCTCGTCGCGTACCTCCATGCCGGGGTAGTAGATATGGGTATTCATGGATGCTGTGTTGCCAGGATGCAGGGGTGGGAATATACGCATGATTGCCCGGATGCGGCAAACTTTGCGTGGGGGAATGTGAGCGGCCGCTCATGCAGTAGGCGCTGGTCACAAAGTTCTGATATAATTCGCGCCCTTAAATCAAGGCCACCCGAGTCATTACCATGAAGTTCATTATCAAGCTGTTCCCTGAAATCACCATCAAGAGCAAGTCGGTTCGCCAGCGCTTTATCAAGATCCTGCAGGGCAATATCCGCAATGTCCTGCGCCGCTTCGACGACGATGCCCGGGTGCGGATGGATTGGGACAAGCTGATCGTGAGCTCCCGTAATGACCAGTTCCGCGAGCAGGCCATCGAAGCCCTGGCCTGCATTCCCGGCATTCAGGCCTTCCTCGAGGTGCAGGCCAGCAAGTTTACCGACCTGCACGACATCTTCGAGCAGGTGAAAGCCGTCTGGGGTGATCAGCTCGAGGGCAAGACCTTCTGCGTGCGTGCCAAGCGCCACGGCAAACACGAATTCTCCTCGCTGGAGATTGAACGCTACGTGGGCGGCGGTCTGAACCAGCACTGCGTGAGCAACGGTGTGCGCCTCAAGAACCCGGATGTGAAGATCAACCTCGAGATCGATGGCGAGGAGCTTTTCATCGTCAGCGCCATCCACCAGGGGCTGAGCGGCATGCCCATCGCCACCCAGGAAGATGTGCTGAGCTTGCTCTCCGGCGGGTTTGACTCGGGTGTCGCCTCCTTCCAGTTCATCAAGCGCGGCTGCCGGGTGCACTACTGCTTCTTCAATCTGGGTGGGGCGGCTCACGAGATCGGCGTCAAGCAGGTGGCCTATCACCTGTGGAACCGTTTCGGCTCCTCCCACCGGGTGCGCTTCACCGCGGTGGACTTCGAGCCCGTGGTGGCCGAGATCCTCGAGAAGATCGACAACGGCCAGATGGGGGTGGTGCTCAAGCGGATGATGATGCGTGCCGCCGCCAAGGTGGCCGACGAGTTCCAGATCCCGGCCCTGGTGACCGGCGAGTGCGTTGGCCAGGTTTCCAGCCAGACCCTCACCAACCTGAACGTCATCGACCGTGTGACCGACAAGGTGATCCTGCGCCCGCTCATCACCTGGGACAAGCCGGACATCATCAGCGAAGCCCGCCGCATCGGTACCCTGGAGTTCGCGGAGACCATGCCGGAGTATTGCGGCGTGATTTCCAAGAAGCCGACCGTGAAGGCCGAGCTCTCCCGCATCGAGGCGGAAGAGGAGAACTTCGACTTTGCCATTCTGGACAAGGTGGTGGCCGAGGCCCGTTACCTCGACATTCGTCGCATCGGTGAAGAGACCGCCGCCGAGGTGCAGGAGGTGGAGACCACCGCCGAGAGCGGTGACGACGAGGTGATCCTGGACATTCGCTCCATGGAGGAGCATGACGACAAGCCGCTGGTGGTGGAAGGGCGCGAGATCATGCATATCCCCTTCTTCAAGCTGGCCACCGCCTTTGGTGACCTGCCGAAAGAGAAGACCTACCTGCTCTATTGCGATCGTGGCGTGATGAGCAAACTGCAGGCGCTTTACCTGAAAGAGAAGGGCTTTGCCAACGTCAAGGTCTACCGTCCGTGATGTGACGGCAAGACGCGTATAAAAAATCCGGCCAAGGCGCCGGATTTTTTTTCACTCGGATGAAGGTAGACGCTCAGGGGCAGGGGACCGGGGTGAAGGTTTCCTGACCCTGACAGCGCCAGCCCATCTCGGCCTGACGCATCTGCCACAGGTTGTTGCTGCGAAACAGGGTCAGGATGTAGAGCATGTCGCTGCGCTGGCCATCAAGGGCCACCGAGAGCACCAGATCGTTGTCCAGCTGTTGAGCATGGATACGGGTGGGTACATCTTCATGGCCCACGAAGCGGCGAGCCACTTCGCGATAGTCGTTGACCCAGCCTTGCTGACTGCTGCTTGCCTGACGGATCTGCTGGTTGAACTGCTGCACCGGGGTGGATGCCAGACGCCCGAACAGGGCCTGTGCCCCCGCATGAGCCGCTGCCACCATCATCAGAACAAGTGTGGTAATGAGCCCAAGTTTTTGCATGAGGTTTTCCGGCTTGAAACGACCCCTGTATGACAACAGAAAAGCCGACTTGGTTCAATCTTGTCCCTGCCGGGATGGGATCTCGCCCACTCTGAGGCTTCTCAGTTGCGCTGCAGCGAGAAGGTGGGCAGGGAGAGGTGCCAGTAGATGGCCGCCACCCGCAGACCAAACACCCCGAGCATGCTGATGAGCATGGCGCTGACCCTGTCTACCCCAATTTCCAGCGACAAGGTATAGAGGATGCCGCCCAGAATGCAGGCGGTGGCGTAGATCTCCTTTTGCAGCACCATGGGCACTTCCCGGGCCAGCACGTCCCTTATCATGCCCCCAGCGACCCCTGTCATGGTGCCCATCAATACGGCGATAAGCCCCGATGTACCAAAGTTGAGGGCTTTTTGTGCCCCGATCACGGTAAAGAGCGCCAACCCGAAGGCGTCCGCCACCGGCAGCACGTACCAGGGCATGCGGCGGGGCAGCTTGACCATCCACATGCCGATGAGCGCCGTGGCAATGACCACCCAGATATAGAGGGGGTCGCGCACCCAGAAGACCGGGGTTGCCCCCAGGATCATGTCACGGATGGTGCCACCCCCGATGGCGGTGACCGCCGCCAGCACCATGACACCGAAACCGTCCATCCTGAGGCGGCCCGCCACCAGTACGCCCGAAAACGCGAATACCGCAGTACCAAACATGTCGCTGATGTAAACAATCTGCTCAACCAGTGTCTGCATGGAGAACAACTCACGTCCAATAGATGATGGGGCGGCGATTTTAGGGGCAAGGTGTGGGGATGAGCAATGCTGGCGTGCAAAAGTGGGAGCCAGCGCCGGTTTCTGAAGGCTGGGTGAAGATCACGCTCCCGCCTTGTCTGATGCGGGCTGTAGCCACTATAGCCCGGGGGGCGGGCTGTCAGGTGACAAAAAATCCCGATTTTTTTCTCAAGGGAAGGGAATAGAGGCCGATATATAGGTTAGGCGGCGATTACTGCCAGAAAGGCAGAAAAAAGAAATTAAAGTCTTGTGAAAAGGCGCCGTTAACTAAACATATCAGGCACAAAACACAATAAAGCCTGAGTGAATTAAAGTTAAATTTTAATAGCTTAGGAGAAAAATCATGAGTCTGTATATCAATACCAACGTTTCATCGCTCAACGCTCAGCGTAACATGATGAACAGCACCAAATCCCTGGATACCTCCTACACCCGTCTGGCCTCCGGCCTGCGCATCAACAGCGCCAAGGACGATGCGGCAGGTCTGCAGATCTCCAACCGTCTGACCTCCCAGATCAACGGTCTGGACCAGGGCAACCGCAACGCCAACGACGGCATCTCAGTAGCCCAAACCGCGGAAGGGGCCATGGATGAAGTGACCTCCATGTTGCAACGGATGCGGACACTGGCTCAGCAGTCAGCAAATGGGTCAAATAATCAGGATGATAGAGATGCTCTGCAGGCTGAATACAAGCAGCTCTCTACCGAGATCAACCGTGTTGCCAACGATACCACTTTCGGTGGTCAGAAACTGTTGGCTGGTGGATACAAAGGTACCTTCCAGGTTGGCGCAGATGCAGGTCAGACCATCTCCTTCAAAATGACCACTGCTTTTACGATGTCTGGTATTGCCAGTGCCACAAAGGGGAGTGCTACAGTAGCTGCAGCAACAAATTCTGCTGCGAGTACAACGGCTGATGCTTGGGTTGTGACAGCTGCATCAACAGCAGTGACTTGGTCCACTATAAGCGACATATCTGGTTCAACAGACTCTAATGCTCAGCTGGCTTTTGCCAATCTGGACAAGATGATTCAGGTGGTGGATAGCAAGCGGGCGGAGCTGGGTGCTGTACAGAACCGGTTTGATTCCACCATTCGCAACCAGGCCAATATCTCGGAAAACGTCTCTGCCGCTCGCTCCCGTATCCGCGACGCAGATTTTGCAACCGAGACCGCCAACATGACTAAGCAGAACATTCTGCAACAGGCGGCTTCCAGCATCCTGGCTCAGGCCAATCAGCGCCCGCAGTCTGCTCTTTCTCTGCTGCAAGGCTAAGCCGACTCAGTGTAGAAAGTGTAAGAAAAGAAAAGGGCGGTTGTTCAGGCCGCCCTAGTAAACAAGATGGAACAATGGGGTGTTCGGATTTACGCCTTGTTCTATCGAAAGAGAAGTTCTCTTATTGGTATACCCCTCGAGTGTTGCGCAGATCGTTCACTCTGTCACTCTCGAGGTTGTTCTCCTGAGCGTAAGCTCTTCTTTGGCCGACATTGTCGGCCTTTTTTATGGGCGTCGGAAAAGCGACGTCACATCACATTAAGCACAAAATGTGCCAACTCAATGAACTGGAAGTGCTCTGCCTATAGGTGTGATCGTTAGCGGAGGGATAGGAGCTGTGCTCTGCTGTTTTCATCGCTAGCGGATAGCGCTTGCCTCTTTATCGATGAAAGCGGCAATAAATTTCCTAAAGCTTCTGATAGAGATGCCGTTACAGAGTATGAAGCAAATTGAGGGGTGTTCGGAAATCCAGCATTTGCGCAACTGCGGGTCCTGTGTCGGTTCAAACAGAGGGCTCGCCAGATGAGGCAGACCGTTCAATCTGCCTATCTGAACGGTGGGAACCTGGCTGTCTACGACATCTGCAGGGCCCGCAGTTTCTTGTTCATCAGGAGATAATTTTTATGGCCATGTATATCAATACCAACACTTCATCACTGAACGCTCAGCGTAACTTGATGAACACCAATAAATCGCTGGATACTTCCTATACCCGGCTGGCCTCCGGCCTGCGCATCAACAGCGCCAAGGACGATGCTGCGGGTCTGCAAATCTCCAACCGTTTGACTTCCCAGGTCAATGGTCTGGATCAGGGCAACCGCAACGCCAACGACGGCATCTCGGTAGCCCAGACTGCCGAGGGGGCCATGGATGAAGTAACTTCCATGTTGCAACGGATGCGGACTTTGGCTCAGCAGTCTTCGAATGGTTCCAATAACAAAGATGACAGGGATGCGCTGCAGGCCGAGTACAAGCAGCTGACCACAGAAATCAACCGGATTGCAGGCGATACCACTTTTGGGGGGCAGAAGTTGCTGGATGGTAACTACAAAGGCGCTTTCCAAGTCGGCGCCGATGCTGGCCAGACCATTTCCTTCAAGATGACTACGGCTTTTACCATGTCCGGTATTGCCAGTGCGACCAAAGGGAGTGCAACCATTGCGGCTGCTACCAACAGTGCTGCCAGTACTACAGCAGATGCTTGGGTTGTGACGTCAGCATCGACAGCTGTGACCTGGTCCACCATAAGCGACATTTCTGGTTCAACCGATTCCAATGCGCAACTGGCGTTTGCCAACCTGGACAAGATGATCCAGGTGGTAGACAGCAAGCGGGCAGAATTGGGGGCAGTACAAAACCGCTTTGATTCAACCATCCGCAACCAGTCCAATATCTCTGAAAACCTGAGTGCCGCACGCTCCCGTATTCGTGATGCGGACTTTGCGACCGAGACAGCCAACATGACCAAGCAGAATATTCTGCAACAGGCTGCGTCCAGCATTTTGGCACAAGCTAATCAGCGGCCGCAGTCTGCGCTGTCCCTGCTTGGCTAAGCATGTAGCTGGATTGAGATGGGAGAGAAGAGATGACAACTGAACTCGCAAATCTGTCATCTGCCAGTGGTGCTTCCGTACAGCTAAGTGACAAGAGCGGCCAAGTGGCCGCTCAATTACTTTCTGGTACGGTTGAGGAGGCAAGAAACGGCGGGCAGCAGGAAAAAAATGAGAGTGCTCACCCAATACCGCAAAGTGCGACAGAACTTGCCAAGCAGGTACAAAACTTGCAAGACTTTGTTCAACAACAGGGGTGGACCGTAAATTTCAGTATGGAGAAGGAGCTGGAGCAAGTGGTGATCAAGGTAGTTGATGCGGATACCAGGACGGTGATCCGTCAGATCCCCAGCGAAGAGCTCATTGCTATCAACAAGCGGATCCAGGCTTTGGTACAAGGTGAGGCTGGCGCCAATCCCAGAGTTGGTTTGTTGTTTGATAGTGAGATATGAGCGGTTAATGACTAGTGAGGAGAACAGACAATGGCAACGATAACATCTGCTGGCGCAGGGTCCGGTATCGATCTGGAGAGTGTGATCTCTGCCAGTTTGAATGCCAGAAAGGCACAGCTTCAGCAGCCAATCACGACCAAGAAGACCAATGCCCAGATCACGCTCTCCGGGGTGGGCCAATTGAAATCTGCGATTGCCTCCTATGTCACGACCCTCAAAGATATGGCGAAGACGGATGCATTCAACAAGCGAGCCGTCAATATTACTCAAGATAAAGACAACCCCATTCTCAAAGTGGAGAGCAAGGCTGGTGCATCAAATGGCCAGTACAATATCACTGTCAATAAATTGGCGACAACCAGCAAATTCGAAGGGACTTTTGACAGTTCGACCACAGCGCTTGCAACGGAAGACGGTACTCTGACTTTTACCGCAGGGGACAAAAAGTTCAATGTAGAAGTCAAAGCTGGTGATTCGCTGCAAACCATTCGAAAGAAAATCAATAATAATGGCGATAATTTTGGATTGACTGCGAATATCATCAATACAGCGGATGGCAAGGCCAAGCTGGTAATGGATTCAGGAGTCAGTGGTACCGGAAAAGATCTACAGATTACGGGTAGTACTGCAGGCGTGAGCAGTTTTGCTTCCTCTCTCACCAAAACCCAAAGTGCCAGTAATGCAGAAATAACCGTTGATGGTAGTGTACTCAGCAGTGATACCAATACTTTTGATGGCACTATCATGGGGCTAAAGGTCACCGTGCTGCGTGAATCAGACAAAGACACTGATGGTAATGCAAAGTCAAACAAGGTTGATGTCACCACGGATAAAGATGGCATAAAATCCATGATCAAGAGCTTCATCGATGGTTACAACACATTGGTGAGTAAGGCTGACGGATTAGGGAAGCGTAATAGCATCGTGGCAGGTGAAAGCCAGGATGATGGTGGTGCCTTGGCCGGGGATTCAGTAACACGCAGTGTGATCAATCAGATGAGTAGCATCCTTATCACCCCGTCTGAGAATTCGAACGTATTCGATACAATCTTCCAGCTTGGGATAAAGATGGACAACAAGGGGGTTCTCTCTCTTGATAGCGAAAAGTTTGATGAGGCGCTAGATAAAAACTTTGAACAGGTAGTAGCCATTTTCGGTGGTGAGAAAGGGGTTGCCGGTCAACTGGCAACATCTCTCGAAGATTATTCGAAAACAGGTGGATTGCTTGCTCAACGAGAAGACTCCCTTAACACAGATTTACGCGCCTTGGCACAGAAAGAGTCAGATGCATCAGCACAATTAGTGAAATATGAGGCTAGTTTACGTGCTCGGTATGGTGGCCTTGATACTCTACTTGCCAAAATGAACCAGTCAGCATCTTACTTGAGCCTTATTCATACCTCAAACTCATCATCTTGATTTGTATTTTGGCGATTCCGAGTGAGGAGGAGATATTATGTATCGCAAGCATATTAAAGCTTACACAACCCAGAATCTTCAAGCCGAAATGGCTGTGGCTGATCCTTATCGCGTTATTCAATTGATGATGCAAGGCTGTATTGAGCGTCTTGCCCAAGCGAAAGGGGCAATAGAGCGCAAGGATTTTGAAGGTAAATCTATAGCCATCTCTAAATGCATGGCATTGATCAATGGATTACAGGATGCCTTGGACCTCTCATACGGTAAAGTACCTGAAGATTTATTTGCGCTTTATGACTATATGAAGCAGCGTTTGTTGGATGCAGGCCTTAATATGGCTGTTGCACCTCTGGAGGAAGTCGGTCAACTCATGTTGACAATAAAGAGCGGATGGGACTCCATACCAGTAGAAGACAGAATTCAGGCACTAAGTCAACAGGCAAGTGTATGACACACGCAGAAGCTTTGAGAGAGTCTGTACTCAGACTTGAGTTGGCTATTACCGAAGATAATTTGGAGCTTGCTCATCAAGTAATGGATGAGCAGTTGATCTTGTTACAACAAATTGTATTGAAGAATAACTATTCTACGGACTTGATTGATGCTGCCAAAGATATATTCGATGAAAATAAAGAACTTATGGTAATTGTTTCTAAGAAGAAAGTCGAATTACAGCGCCAGTTACACGATATAGTCATTGCGGACAAAGCTACTCAACTTTATAAAGTTCATTCAAGATAGATAGGACTGCTTCATGGATATGGATAAAGATATTCAGCATATCGAAAATGAAATCATGCGTTTGCAACAACAGAAAGAACAAGAGCAGGCTATGATTGATGTACTCCCTGTTCGTTTTGATAGGAATATGGCTGCATTTCAGAATTTCATTCCCTCTGTTTATGAAAAATTCAAGGATTATAATCCCGCTCGTCCATTTCGTTTCTTTTGCAATGAGAATGGAATACCTAATATATTGTGGCTCGACAATGAAGTTTCTTTTTATGGCGATAATCCCTATGAATACTCAGAGGCACAAATAGAACAAATTTTATGCCGTTCGAAGATGGATAAATTTTCCTTTAGTGTGGAAAATGATTTATTCAATCAAGCGCATGTTCAATATTTAAATAAACTATGTGAACTGTACAAGGAGTCTGAACGTTCACTTGAAAAACTAACCACAATTCCAGCCCATGTCCCAATGGTAATGATGTTCGGGATTGGACTGGGATACCCGTTATCCTACCTCTATGAAAGATGCAGCGTTAAAAATTTATTTGTTTTTGAGCCAGATCTTGATCTTTTTTATGCATCATTGTTTGCATTTGACTGGTATTCTTTGCTTCAGCATCTAAGTGAGGAGAAATTGAGTCTTCATTTATTTTTGGGACAAGATGAAGATAGCTTGATGGAGGATTTGTTACCCGTTTTACATAAGCGAGGTGCATTTTGGATTTCTAGTCTATTTGGCTTTTGGCACTATCCTTCGGAGAAAATATTCTCTTTGACCGATAGAATAAAAAAAGAATTTTATCTTCTTAAGTCTGGTTGGGGCTTCTTCGATGATAATCTATTTGCTATAGCCCATAGTGCAAAAAACATTGAAAATAGGGTTCCCTTCTTATTGAAAAATAAAGATGTCTCGCGATTTAATGAAGGCTTGCCTGCATTGATTGTTGGAAATGGACCTTCTTTAGATGATTCACTCTCCTTTATTCAGGAAAATCAGGGGCGGTTCTTTATATTTGCGTGTGGCAGTAGCATTACAGCTTTACATAAAGCTGGTATAAAGCCAGATGTCTTGCTCGCTGTCGAAAGAACAAAAAGTTCAGCTGATTTCTTATCCTTGCTAAATGACGAAGAGTATTTGCGTGATATATTATTTCTGAGTGTGGATATTATTCACCCTGCATGTAAGAAACATTTCAATCGGATGGCTGTAGGATTTAAGCCCCATGAGCCAATGTATTCTCTTTTAGCAAGAAACTATGATGAAATAAATAATTTTCATCATTTAAATGGGGTTAATCCATTAGTTGGTAATACTGGGTTAAGCTATGCAATTACATTAGGGTTTAAAGAGATATTTTTGTGTGGTATTGACAATGGTTATAAAGAATCTTCACACCATCACTCCAAACATAGTGCTTACTATGATGAACACGGTAACCCGATTGAGAAACTAACAAAACTGGTGACTCAAAGTGGTAGTCATATAATACCTGGTAACTTTGGAGGCTCTGTCACTGCGAATCGACTTTTCTGTGTTTCCATAAAGTCTATGGAGTCCTTGTTAAGGTCAAATAAAGATGTAACTTGTTACAATTGTAGTGATGGTGCAGCGATCGAAGGCACGGTTCCGCTACACATTAATAATTTTGTCGTCAATAGTGGTGTGGTAGTTGATAAGAATAAATTGACTAGCAATATTTATAATGAATTTTTCTCAGTATTAGATGTTAAAAGAAACGATATAGAGCTCCTTATGGCATATGATTTTTTTGATGAAATCATGGATAAGTTCATATCTGATTGGAATGCTGTAGGAACTGGGCGTGATGATATATCTGAATTAATGCAAAAGCATTTCGAATACCTTACTTACATATCAGAAACCCGCCAACATCATATCCATAGGGTTCTCGTAGGATCAATAAATTATTTTTTCTCATTCATCAACACTATCGTGTATTCATTTGAGGATGATGGTATGGGTGAGAAGATAGTTAAGCCTGCTATCGATATTATGATAGAGTTTTTCAAAACAATGAAATCCACATATCCTGAAGCTCTAAACTTTGTTGATGAGTCAGATTGTGAGATTGTCCATTTATATAGAAAGAATGCGATTAGTAAAAGTTGATTGTTTTGCACACAATAGTCAATGTGCTTTATATATATACAAAATGAATTTATATAATATAAATATACTTCTATTTCTTTCGTGACGTTCGGCGTGTATATCAAGTTAGCCATTAAGCATTAATCTGTTTGAGAAGAAATCGTTGATAAATTTATCGCCTCGCATATCTGCTCCACCGCGTTGAGGGCGCGGGGGGTGAAGCGGTGCAGTTCATCGGCGTTGATGAGGGCGAGCCGTTGGTGTTTGACGGCGTCCAGCATGGGCCACTGCCGCCAGTGATCCAGCACGGAAGGATCCCGGCCGCCAGCCAGGATAAGTCCGGGATTGGCCTTGATCACCTGCTCCAGCCCGACCTGGGGGTAGGCTGCTCCCGTCTTCGCCATGATGTTGCGTCCGCCGCAGAGGGTGATGGCCTGCCCCGGCCAGGTCGAATTATTGACGCTGGTGAGCGGCGGGTACCAGAGCTGATAGAAGACCGACAGGGGCTTGGGCTCGCCGTAGCGCGCAGCCAGGGCGTCGAGCCGGGTCAGATAGGCGCGGGCTTGCTCGTCGGCTCTGGGCGTGAGCCCGAGAAGGTGCCCCAGGCTGCGCATCTCGGTGGCCAGGGAGGCAAAGTCGGTGGGCTCCGAGTAGAAGACGGGGATGCCGAGGCGCTCGACCGGGCCCAGCATGCGGGCCTGGGCGGAGCTCCAGGCCACTACCAGATCCGGCTTCTGGGCCAGCAGCGCCTCGAGGTTGATGCTGCGATAGTTGGCCACCCTGGGGAGGTTGGCCACCTCGGCGGGGTAATCGGAGGCATCGTCGGTGGCGACCACGCGATCCCCGGCGCCGATATCGAACAGCAGTTCCGTCAGATGGGGAGTGAGGCTCACGATGCGCTGCGGCGGGGTGGCCATGGCGCACAGTGAGGTGCCCAGCAGGCAGACAAACAGGCCCAGGGCACGAAGGGAAACGCGATCAGCCATGATTGAGCGCCATCCATGTCAGGAGTAGCGAGAGCCCGAGCCAGCCCCAGCCGGTCAGTTGCAGACGCTGCAGCAGGCGCAGGGGCAGGTTGGCATCGGGTTCGCTCCCCTCATCAAATACCGGAAAGCGCACCAGCTGGCCCTGATAGTAGCGGGGGCCGCCGAGTCGGCTGCCCGTGGCCCGGGCCAGCAGCGCGAGCAGGACCCCCATGGCGGGATGGGGCCAATGCAGCGCAGGTCGCACTCTGTTGCCCAGCCCGCGCACCTGGGTCAGGCACAGGGGGAGCGCCAGCAGCAGGATGGCAGGGGCGCAGAAACCCTGATAGAGCGCCGCAGCCGGGCGGCCGAAGTGGACGAACGCGTTCTGCTTGGGGTTCCACGCCAGATGGGTCAACTGGGCGAGCCGCACCAGCAGGGCACCCTGTACCCCGGCCAGAGCAAAACCCAGCAGGGGGGCGGCCCACTGACCCACGAGGCGCAGTACGCAGGTCTCGCTCACCGCCTTGTTCAACCCCATCACCGAGAGCTTGCCGGTCTCCCGCTTGAGCCAGGGGGCGACCTGCAGCCTCGCCACGACCAGCGTCTCCTGGGTCGCCAGGGCGCGGCTCCCCTGGGCGAGTTCCCGCAAGGGGCGGGATTCGAGCATCAGCAGCAGGAACAGGAGGTCGAACAGGGGCTCGGACAGGGAGAGATTGCGCACCGCCCAGAGACCGGCAGCGCAGGGCACCCAGACCACCAGCAGGGCAAGGAGCCCGGCCTGGCTCTGCTGGCGTGGCGTGCCGTCGGGGCGATAGACCTTCTGGCCGAGGCGGGTGAGCAGAGGCACTGCTGCGCCGGGTCGAAAGCGTGCGGGCCAGGGCAGCAGGGCCTCCAGCAGGGCGGCCCCCACCATGATGCCCGCCGTCGTGGAGGCGAGGGCGGTCATCAGGACATCCCAGGAGGGGGCGTCGATCACAGCTTGCCGAGCAGCGCGAGGATCACTTCGGCGGAGTGTTGACCCGCCACCTCGATGAAGGCATCAAAGGATTCCACCTGCTCCTTGCCGGCGATGTCCGACATGGCCCGTACCACCAGATAGGGCACCTTGAACATGTGGCACACTTGGCCGATGGCGGCCCCTTCCATCTCCACCGCCAGCATCTGCGGGAAGTCGGCACGGGCTTTCGCGATGGCGTCCGGCTTGCACATGAACTGATCGCCGGTGCAGATGAGCCCGACCTTGGTCTGGTGCTTGCCTTGCTCGGCAATGCAGGCTTGTGCCAGGGCGATGAGATTTTCGTCGCAGGGGAAGGCGGCGGGCTGCTGGGCCATCTGGCCCATCTCGTAACCGAAGGCGGTCACGTCCACGTCGTGGAAGCGCATCTCGCTCGCGATGACCACGTCACCGATGTGCAGATCTTGGGCGAAGCCGCCGGCGGAACCGGTGTTGATGACGCAATCGGGAGCGAACTTCTCCAGCAGCAGGCTGGTGGCGACGCTGGCGGCGACCTTGCCGATGCCGGAGCGGGTCAGGATCACCTCTTTACCGGCCAGCTTGCCCTGATAGAACTCGCAGCCGCCCAGTTGCAGGGTGGTGGGCTCGCTCAGCTGGCTGCGCAGCAGGGCCACTTCCTGCTCCATGGCGCCGATAATACCTACTTTCATCATCTACCTCGTCTCGATGGCCGCTGGGCCGAAAAAGTTGGCGTGGATGATAGCAAAACTTGGCGGTGGCGCCGAGCATTGCGATGGCGCGGATGGGGGGTCAGGGGTAGCGTCTGGCCAGGGCGGCCAGTTCACCACTGTCTGCGAGCTGTTGCAGGGTGTTGGCGAACAGGGTCAGGCGTTCGGGGGCACTGTGGCGATGGAACAGGATGTAGAAGGGAGTCTCTTCCATCACGGTGGGGAGGATGCGGATCTTGTCGGCCAGCCCCTGTTCGCGCAAGTCGGACTCAAACCCCGGGGAGCGGTAGTAGACGAAACGGCCGCGCTTCATCAACAACTTCTCGTAGTTGGCCTGGTTGCTGATCCCGCCGCTGTCGATGATGAGGCCGCCGATGTCCTGGAGCCGGGCGATGGCGCCGCTGCCATGGTTGATGAGGATGATGCCCCCCTGGCCGAGGGCCCTGACATCCTGCCAGCTGCGTATCTCGACGGGATCGTCACGGCGCACCGCCAGGTGGTAGCGCACCGTGAAGATGGCGGGGGTCAGGACGATGAAGTGATCCCGCCTGGCCGGGCTCTCCCCCACGCCGCAGATGAAGTCCAGCTGGCCGTGCTGCACCTTCTTTTCCAGCCGTCGCAGCGGCAGGAAGCGCTGATCTCCCTCAATGCGAAGGGCAGGCTCCCTCGCTTCCATGAGCCGGAAGAGATCGACGCAGATCCCGCCGACATGCCCGTCGGGGAGCGTCACGTACTTGGGGGACGACGCCTGCTGTGCGGCCGTATGAAAGACCTCGGTGGCGCCAATGGCCCTGGTGGTGAGGACAAGCAGGCACAGCAGCAGGATTATCCTGAGGGTCATCCGGGCAGGCTTCCGATGGGATTCAGGCGCCGTACATCAACCAGTCAAAGGGCGCCGGGGGCTCAACATTAGGCGATTTCCCCCTCTTATTTCAAGGGGTTCGAGCTGTCGTCACCGGGCGCACGGGGCTTGAGGGGGGTGATAAGCCGAGTGCGGTGTCGAGGGTCATCATCAGGGCGAAGCCCGCCATGAGCCCCAGGGTGGCGTGGGTCTGGTGGCCGTTACGATGGGTTTCCGGGATCACCTCGTGGGAGACCACGGGTTGCATGGGGCGTCGGCGTCTCACCCCAGGGCTGTATCCAGTGTCATCATCAGGGCGAAGCCTGCCATCAGGCCCAGGGTGGCGTGGGTCTGGTGGCCGTTGCGATGGGTTTCCGGGATCACCTCGTGGGAGACAACAAACAGCATGGCACCAGCCGCGAGCCCGAGGCCGATGGGGTAGGCGATGGCCATGCCGCTGGCGAGTCCGACCCCGAGCAGGGCGCCGAGCGGTTCCAGCAGGCCGCTGCCGATGGCGACCAGCACGGCCACCGGCGGGCGAAAACCGGCTGCGCACATGGCCAGCGCCACCGCCAGCCCTTCGGGAATGTCCTGCAGGGCAATGGCGGTCGTGAGGGGCAGTCCCACCGTCATGTCCCCCTGGGAGAAGCTGACCCCAATGGCCATGCCTTCGGGCAGGTTGTGCAGGGCGATGGCGAAGACGAACAGCCAGACCCGTGAGCAGCTCTCATGGCCGGGACCACAGGGGCCGGTCTTGTCGTGTTCGTGAGGGGTGAATTGATCCAGTCCCAGCATCAGCAGCACCCCGAGGGTCATGCCGGCCACCACCACGGCGGCGGCGAGGAAGCTGTCACCCGTGATCCCCCCGGCGGCCTCGAGCCCCGGCAGCAGCAGGGAGAAGGCGCTCGCCGCCAGCATCATGCCGGCGGCGAACCCCAGCATGGCGTCTTCCACCCGTTGGGGAACGGCTCGCAGGAACAGGGCTGGCAGGGCGCCCAGCGCCGTGGCGGCAAAACCCGCAGCGCCGCCGATGAGGCCATAGCGTACCCCGGGTGTGATCTCTCCTGCTGCCAGCATGACGAGACTCTGCACCAGGAGCAGCAGCACGGCGACCAGGGCGAGCAGCAGCCCCAGGGCGATGAGGGGGCGATCCGCTATCTGCTCGCGCAGTTGGACAGACCAGGAAGGGGAGAGGGTCGATACGTTGTCCATGGGGCCTCTGAAGACAGGAATGGGGAGAGACGAGCGGCCATTACATAACCTGGCCCCTGCTTTGTCCATGACGGCGGACCGATTGTGGCAATCGGCTCAAGTTTTGCGTCGAGCTGGTCGCTCCTGTGCTGGCAGCCTCGTGGCGGGCACAAGGCCCGGCGTGGGGCGAGCGGGAAGCAAGGGATCCCCTCTCTTCGCTCCCATCGTCATTTCCCGTCAGGAGTCTCGGGTCACCGCTTACACGGATGTGATCATTGTGTCACTGCACATCTGCAGTCGAGGATCACCAGCCAACATGTCTTACAAGCATCTCTCCATCGGCAAGAAGATTGCCGCCGTCTTTGCGGTCATTGCCGTCATCAACGCCGTCTTCGGCTTGTTTCTCGCCACCGAACTGCGGGACATTCGGGATCGGGTATTGAACTTCACCGACTCCACCCTGCCAAGCGTGCTCTCGGTGGACAACCTGCTCTACGACGTCTCCTATGTGCGCCGTGCCCAGTTTGCCCTGCTGATGGTGGAAGATGCCGTCGACAGGCAGGTTCGCCGCGCCCGCATCCAGGAGAGCCTGGGCAAGGTGCAGCAGGTCATGGATGCCTACGAGGCAACCGTGGGGGCCGAGCATGAACGCCAGGCTTTCAACCGCGTCAAGCAGCAGTGGCTGCAATATCTGGGGGCCGTCAACCAGGTGGATGCCCTGTTGTTCCAGGGCAGCAGGGATAAGGCCAGGGAGGCGCTGTTTCGCTCGAACGGGCTCTACACCGAGCTGGAGCTGGCGGTGCGTGCCCTGGTGAAGGTGAATCTTGGCTTTGTGGAAGAGAACCGTGGCAGCCTGCTTGGCAGCGTCACCATGGTGATGACCTTTGCCGTGGTGAGCATCGCGACCCTGCTGATCTTCATGGGGGTCATGACCTGGTTCCTCACCCGCCAGATCTGCCTGCCCCTGCAAGCCGTGGTGGCCCAGGCCAATGCCATCGCCCTGGGGGATCTGACCCATCGGCTGGATCGCCAGCACATCGGGCAGGACGAACTGGGGATGCTGGCCAGCGCCTCCCTCAAGATGCAGGACAACCTGCGTGGGCTCATCGAGGAGGTGGCCGCCGCCGTGACCCAGCTGGGAGCCGCCATCGAGGAGGTGAGCGCGGTCTCCGAGCAATCATCCCAGGGGATCCAGAGCCAGCAGCAGGAGATAGCCCAGGTCGCCACCGCCATGGCCCAGATGAAGGCGACGGTAGCGGATGTGGCGGGCAACACCGAGGTGGCCTCGGAGTCGGCAAGCTCCGCCAATGCCCTGGCTCGCCGCGGCAGTCAGGATGTGCAGGGGGCACTGGATGCCATCACCCGGGTGGCCGGTGAGATGGAGCAGGCGGGCAACCTGGTGAGTGAACTGGAGAAAGAGTCCGCCCAGATCAACCTGGTGGTGGATGTCATTCGCGGCATTGCCGATCAGACCAACCTGCTGGCACTCAATGCCGCCATCGAGGCGGCCCGTGCCGGTGAGCAGGGGCGCGGCTTTGCGGTGGTGGCCGACGAGGTGCGCACCCTGGCGGGGCGTACCCAGGCCTCCACCGGCGAAATCGTCGCCATCATCGAGACCCTGCAGGCCCGTGCCAATCGGGCGAAGTCGGTGACCGGCCAGAGTTGCGAGATGATCCGCCAGTGCGTGAGCCAGAGTGAACGCACCAGTGCGGGCATTCGTCAGATTGAAGAGGCGGTGGCCCAGATAGCCGACATGGCGATCCAGATTGCCAGTGCCTGTGGCGAGCAGGATGCGGTCTCCGATGAGCTGGGCCGCAACGTGGCGCGCATCAACGACTCCTCCAACGAGGTCGCGACCGGCGCGGATCACACCGCCAAAGCCTGTCTGGAGCTGAGCCAGCTGGCGGCGGGTCTGCGCCAAAGCATGGGGCGCTTCCGCCTGGCCTGACGGTGGCTGCAGGCAATGAAAACGGGGCCCTGGGCCCCGTTGTTTTTCTCACCGCCAGGCGGCGTGGGCTCAGGCGCCCAGGCCGGTACCGGCGTCTTTCTTGGCAATCAGCTCAATTTTGTAGCCGTCCGGGTCTTCCACGAAGGCGATGACGGTGGTGCCGCCCTTCACCGGGCCCGGTTCGCGGGTGATCTTGGCGCCGGCGGCGCGCAGCGCCTCGCAGGTGGCATAGATGTCGTCCGCTTCCAGGGCGATGTGACCATAGGCGGAACCGAGCTCGTACTCGCTCACGCCCCAGTTGTAGGTGAGCTCGATGACGGCTTCATCCTTCTCGTCGCCGTAGCCGACGAAGGCCAGGGTGTACTTGTATTCGCTGTTCTCGCTCTTGCGCAGCAGTGTCATGCCCAGCACTCGGGTGTAGAAGTCGATGGAACGTTGCAGATCGCCGACGCGCAACATGGTATGCAGAATTCTCATTGCTCAATTCTCCGGGTTGGTGGATTGGTACTGCCTTGAATCCATGGCCCGAGACCGGATCCGCAGAGGCCTGCAGATCAACTCTCGGGATAGACCTTCTCTTTGTATTCGCACAAATCTTCGATGATGCAGGAGCCGCAGCGGGGCTTGCGGGCGAGACAGGTGTAACGTCCGTGCAGGATGAGCCAGTGATGCACGTCCAGCTTGAACTCGGCGGGGACCACCTTGAGCAGCTTCTCCTCCACCTGATCGACGTTCTTGCCCACGGCAAAGCCGGTGCGGTTGGAGACCCGGAAGATATGGGTGTCGACGGCGATGGTGGGCCAGCCGAAGGCGGTGTTGAGCACCACGTTGGCCGTCTTGCGGCCGACGCCGGGCAGGGCCTCGAGGGCCTCGCGATTCTCCGGCACCTCGCCGCCGTGGCGCTCCAGCAAAATGGCGCAGGTCTTGATGACGTTCTCGGCCTTGGTGTTGAAGAGGCCAATGGTCTTGATGTACTCCTTGACCCCGTCCACCCCCAGTTCCAGCATGGCCTGGGGGGTGTTGGCCACCGGATAGAGCTTGTCGGTGGCCTTGTTGACGCTGACATCGGTGGCCTGGGCCGAAAGCAGCACGGCGATGAGCAGCTCGAAGGGCGTGGTGAAGTTGAGCTCTGTGGTGGGATGGGGGTTGTCATCGCGCAACCGCTCCAGGATCAGCCTGCGTTTCTGGTTGTTCATGGCTCTCTCTTGTCTCAGAGCTGGGTAGTGCGGGCGCCCGCCGCAGGCACGGTGCAGTGGGCCTTCTCGGCACTCTGCTTGCGGCCCATCCAGTCGTTGATGGCGTTTTTGCCGGCGATCATCAAACCGAGGCCGATGAAGCCGCCGGGGGGCAGGATCGCCAGCAGCAGGCTGGCGTCGGCGTGGAACAGCTCGACGCGCAATGACTTGGCCCAGTCACCCAGCAGCAGCTCGGCACCGTCAAACAGGGTGCCCATGCCAATGATCTCGCGAAGGCCCCCCAGTACCAGCAGCACCAGGGTAAAGCCCAGCCCCATCATGAAGCCGTCGAGGGCGGCAAGCAGGGGCGGGTTCTTGGAGGCATAGGCTTCGGCGCGGCCGATGATGACGCAGTTGGTGACGATGAGGGCGATGAAGATGCCGAGCGCCTGATAGAGGCCGTAGGTGTAGGCATTCATCAACAGCTGCACGCTGGTCACAAGGGCTGCGATGATCATCACGTAGACCGGGATGCGGATATCCTTGGGCACCCAGTTGCGCACCAGGGAGATGGCGAGGTTGGAGCTGACCAGCACCGCCATGGTGGCAAGGCCGAGCCCCAGCGCGTTGGTGAAGGTGGAGGAGACTGCCAGGGTGGGGCACAGACCCAGCACCTGCACCAGAGAGGGGTTGTTCTTCCACAGCCCCTGCAGCATCAGCTCCTTGAGCTCTTCGCGGCGGCCATTGCTCTCGCTGAGCGGGCTCTGCCCGTCAATCACATCGACTTGTTCCATAGCTTGTGCTCCGGCGTTAGGGGGTGGCGTCACAGGCGGGGGCGTCGCGCAGCAACTCTGGGTGCTCCTGTTGCAGCAGCAACAGGTTCTTCACCGCCTTGACCACCGCCCGGGGGGTGATGGTGGCGCCGGTGAAGGCGTCGAACTCGCCGCCGTCTTTCTTCACGGCCCAGGTGGCGTCGTTGTCGGCCGTGAGGGACTTGCCGGTGAAGCTGTCGATCCAGCTGGATTTCTTCAGCTCTATCTTGTCACCAAGTCCCGGGGTTTCCTTGTGGGCCAGCACCCTGACCGCGCTGACGGCCCCCTTTGCATCGGTGCCGACCACCATGCGAATGGCTCCACTGTAACCATCGGGGGCCACGGTTTCCAGCGCGTAGCCGGTGTGCACCCCCTTGAGGGTGGCGGTATAGAGGGGCATGGGCTCATTGCTGCCCAGGTATTCCCGGCTGCTGACCAGCTTGCAGCTGGCCACCAGATCGTTGTCATAACTCCCCTCGGGCAGCAGGGCCTGCAGGGTGCGCAGCTTCTCCAGCTCTTGCTGGTGGGCGATGCGATCCAGGGTCAGTTCGTTGGTCAGCACCACCATGGCGGTGCAGCCGAGGGCAAAGAGGGCCAGGGTCAGGCCATTCTTGCGCATGCTTTTCAACATGGGAGGCTCCCTATCTCGCGTCTGCGGCAATTCAGATGTGGGTTCATTTGCGACGGGCTCCATAGACCTTGGGGCGGGTCAGACTGTCAATCAGGGGAACGCACAGGTTGGCCAGCAACACGGCGAAGGCGAAGGCATCCGGATAGCCGCCAAAACGGCGGATGACATAGACCAGCACGCCGATGAGCACACCGTAGACGAGGCGCCCCTTTGCGGTGGTGCTGGCACTCACCGGATCGGTGGCGATGAAGAAGGCCCCGAGCATGGTGGCACCGCTGAACAGGTGCAGCATGGGGGTGGCAGTGGCATCCGGGGTGGCCAGATAGCCCAGGGTGGCAGCGAGCAGCAATGCGCCCAGCACGGCAGTCGGAATGCGCCAGTTGATCACTTTCTGCTGGAGCAGGAAGAGGCCTCCCAGCAGGTAGCCGAGGTTGACCCAGCTCCAGCCGATGCCACCCCAGCCCTCGAAGACCTTGTGGGTCATCACTTCGGTGGCGGTCAGCCCCTGGGTCAGCCCGGTCTTTAAGGTATCCAGCGGCGTGGCCATGGTCAGGCCATCCACCCCCTGCTTGAGCTGCAGCATGCTGTAGCCGTCGAGGCTGAAGCCGGTGAAGATCACCGAGGCCGCATCGGCGAAGCCGATGTCGTAGGCGGCGATGCTGGAAGGGGGCAGCCAGCTGGTCATCTGGACCGGGAAGGAGACCAGCAGCAGCACATAGGCCACCATGGCAGGATTGAACAGGTTCTGACCGAGCCCGCCATAGAGATGCTTGGCGATGATGATGGCGAACGCCGTGCCCAGCACCAGCATCCACCAGGGCAGCAGGGGGGGCAGGGAGAGACCGATGAGCACGGCGGTGAGCGCCGCGCTGCCATCCAGAAGGGCCGGTTTGACGGGCCGGCCGCGCAGGCGAAGGACCAGGGCCTCCGAACCCAGGGCCGTGACCAGCGCCAGCAGGATCTGGATCAGGGTCCCCCAGCCGAAGAACCAGGTCTGCGCCAGGAAGCCGGGCAGGCAGGCCAGGATCACCAGCACCATCAGGGTCTGGGTCTGTTTGCGGTTGTGGGCAAAGGGCGCACTCGCGATATTGAACATGGATCAGTGGCTCTTGTCGGTCGAAGGGGAGGAGGCAGCCTCGGCCGCCAGCTTCTTGGCTTTGGCTCGGGCGATGGCGGCGGCAATGGCCGCCTTCTTGGGGTCCACCTCGGCGGCGGGTCCGGATGCGGCGGCAGGGGCCTCGGCGGTGGCGGTATCGCTTGTGTTTGCGGAGATGCCACCTGCGTCCAGCGGTGCGTTACCTTGCGCCTGGGCGGCTTTCTTGGCCTTGGCCCGGGCGATGGCGGCGGCAATGGCCGCCTTCTTGGGATCCACCTCTGCGGCGGGCTCGGATGCGGCGGCCAGGGCCTCAACGGCGTTATCGGTTGTGTTCACGGATGTCTCACCCGCGACCACAGGCTCATCACCTTGCGCCTGAGCAGCCTTCTTGGCCTTGGCCCGGGCGATGGCGGCGGCGATGGCCGCCTTCTTGGGATCCACCTCGGCGGTGGCGGTATCGCTTGTGTTTGCGGAGATGCCACCTGCGTCCAGCGGTGCGTCACCTTGCGCCTGGGCGGCTTTCTTGGCCTTGGCCCGGGCGATGGCGGCAGCAATGGCCGCCTTCTTGGGGTCCACCTCGGCGGCGGGCTCGGATGCGGCAGCCGGGGCCTCAACGGCGTGTTCGGTTGTGTTCACGGATGTCTCACCCGCGACCACCGGCCCGTCACCTTGCGCCTGTGCGGCCTTCTTGGCCTTGGCCCGGGCGATGGCGGCGGCAATGGCCGCCTTCTTGGGGTCCACCTCGGCGGCGGGCTCGGATGCGGCGGCCGGGGCCTCAACGGCGTTATCGCTTGTGTTCACGGATGTTTTATCCGCATCCATCGGCGTGTCCCCTTGCGCCTGGGCGGCTTTCTTGGCCTTGGCCCGTGCCAGGGCGGCGGCGATGGCGGCCTTCTTGGGATCCAGCTCTGCCTTGGGATGTTGCTCCCCTGGTGCCGGGGTGTCAGCCAGCCCATTGCCCTCGCCATTGGCGGCCTTGGCGGCACGACGGGCGATGGCCTCCTGCTTGCGCGCCTCACGGGCGGCAATCATGGCCTCGTTGTCCGGTGCGGGTTCACTCACGGCCACCTGGGCCGTCTCCTGTTTGGCCTTGATACGGGCCAGGGCGGCGGCGACCGGATCTTCGCCCCCGGCAGTCGTCATGGCCTGGCGACGCTGGGCTGCGGCCTCGGCGTGGCGGGCTTCGCGGGCCGCCTTCTCACGCTCGAAGCGAGCCTGCTTGGCCTCGAAGCGCTGCTTGGCACGTTCGGCCTTCTCGGCCTCGGCACGGGCCTCGCGGATGTCATCCTTGGCGATCTTGTAGTACTGCACCAGGGGGATTTCGCTCGGGCAGACCCAGGCACAGGCGCCGCACTCGATGCAGTCAAAGAGGTTGAGCTTCTCGGCCTTGTCGTACTCCTTGACCCGGCTGTACCAGTAAAGCTCCTGGGGCAGCAGGGTGGCGGGGCAGGCATCGGCGCAGGCACTGCAACGGATGCAGGCCTGTTCCGGGCCGGGGGGCGGCAGCTCGGCGCGGGTGGGGGAGAGCAGGCAGTTGGTGGCCTTGACCACGGGGACCATGGCGTGGGGCAGGGTGAAGCCCATCATGGGGCCCCCCATGATGACCCGCTGATCCGCCTCCGGTTGCAGCTCGAAACGCTGGAGCAGCCAGCGTACCGGCGTGCCCAGACGCACCCAGGCATTGCCGGGTTTCTTGAAGGCATCGCCGGTGAGGGTGACGATGCGCTCGATGAGCGGCTCCCCATCGATGATGGCGCGCTTGATGGCAAAGACGGTGGCGACGTTGAGCACCATGATGCCCATGTCAACCGCCCGGCCTCCCTTGGGCACCTGGCGTCCGGTGAGCAGCTCGATGGTCTGTTTGGCGCCGCCGGAGGGGTACTTGGTCGGTACCGACTTGACCAGCACGTCGGCGTCGCTGGCATGGCGGGTCAGGGCCTCGATGGCCGCCGGTTTGTTGTCTTCCACCCCGATCAGGGTGAGCTTGGGCTTGAGCAGGTGCTTGAGTACCCGGATGCCGTCCATGATCTCGTCGGCGTATTCCTGCATCAGACGGTCATCTGTGGTGATGTAGGGTTCGCACTCCAGCCCGTTGACGATGAGGATCTCGGTGAGCTGGCCACGGCCGTCGAGCTTGCTGTGGGTCGGGAAGACGGCGCCGCCGAGCCCGGCGATGCCGGCCTGCTGGATGCGCTCGAGCAACGCCCCCCGCTCCAGGTTCCAGTAGTCAGGCTGGGGTGTGCGCTCGCCCCAGGCATCGTCTCCGTCCGGGGTGAGGAGGATGCAGAGATCGTCAAGACCGGAGGGGTGCGCCACCGTGTGCTGCTCGATGGCGGTGATGGTGCCCGAGGTGGAAGCGTGCACCGGCACGATGCGTCCCTTGTCAAAACGGGTGAGGGGTTGCCCCTTCTTGACCTTGTCCCCCACCCGCACCAGCAGTTCGCCGGCCGGACCCGCGTGCTGGCGCACCGGAATGATGAGCTGGGGGGGAAGGCCCGCGTCAACGACGGGGGTCAGGCTTGACTGGTGCTTGTTCTCGGGGGGATGGATGCCGCCGTGAAAATCCCACAGAGTGCCGGCTTTGATGCGTTCGAGCAGATGCTGCATGGTTACTCCGCTGTTTATTCCACTATCTTGACCGGAATGGCGACCTTGGCCAGATCCCATTTCCAGTTGTCGACCGTGGTCGGCACCGGGATCATTTCGATACAGTCGGTCGGGCAGGGGTCGACGCAGAGGTCGCACCCGGTGCACTCGGCCGCGATGACGGTGTGCATCGCCTTGGTGGCACCCAGGATGGCGTCGACCGGACAGGCCTGGATGCACTTGGTGCAACCGATGCACATGTCTTCGTGAATGAAGGCCACCTTCTTGACGGGGATTGCCGCGTCTTCACCGCCGTCCAGAGACTGGGGCTCGACCCCCATCAGGTCGGCAATCTTGCGCATGGTGGCGTCGCCACCGGGCACGCACTTGTTGATCTTGTCGCCATTGGCCAGGGCTTCGGCGTAGGGTTTGCAGCCCGGGTAACCGCACTGGCCGCACTGGGTCTGGGGCAACAGGGCATCAAGCTGATCGACGATGGGATCGGCCTGCACATGAAACTTGACGGCGGCAAAGCCGAGAATAATGCCGAAGGCCAGGGCAAGCAGGGCCAGCACCAGAATGGCAAAGAGTATGTGAATCATAGCGTTATATCTTGATGAGGCCGGTAAAGCCCATGAAGGCCAGCGACATCAGGCCAGCGGTGACCATGGCGATGGAGACGCCACGAAACGGTGCTGGCACGTCGGCGGCCACCAGCCGCTCACGCATGGCGGCAAACAGGATCAGCACCAGAGAGAAGCCGACGGCGGCCCCGAAGCCGTAGATGATGCTCTGGATGAAGTTGTGGCGCTCGTTGATGCTGAGCAGCGCCACGCCGAGCACGGCACAGTTGGTGGTGATGAGCGGCAGGAAGATGCCGAGCAGGCGATAGAGGGTCGGGCTGCTTTTGCGGATCACCATCTCGGTGAACTGGACCACCACGGCGATCACCAGAATGAAGCCCAGGGTGCGCAGGTAGGCGATCTCCAGCGGGATCAGGATGTAGTGCTCCATCAGATAGGAGCAGGCGCTGGCCAGCGTCATGACGAAGGTGGTGGCCAGACCCATGCCGATGGCGGTTTCCAGCTTGCCGGAGACACCCATGAAGGGGCAAAGGCCGAGGAACTTCACCAGCACGAAGTTGTTGATCAGCACGGTGCCGACCAGTAAAAGCAGGTACTCAGTCATTGAAGATGGGTTTTCCGGTGTGAAGGCGGCCGTATTATCTGATGTTAGGTGCCTTTAGACAACCGCAAGGCCGTATGGTTATTATTCGGGTGCCCAATTCATGGAGGCATTGTGCGCCCTTTACCCGTCCTGACGCTGACCCTGGCCATGCTGCTCTGGTCCAGCTCCTTCATCGCCCTCAAACATGTGCTGGAAATCTGGTCCTTCGGTCAGGTGCTCTTCATGCGGATGGGGGTGGCGTCCTGTTGCTGGCTGCTCTGCTACCGCCAGCTTGGCCGCGTCACTTACCAGAAGGGGGATTGGCGCTGGTTGGCCCTGATGGGGGCGCTTGAGCCCTGCCTCTACTTCCTTCTGGAAGTCAACGCCCTGCGTTACACCAGTGCCGGCCAGGCCGGCATGGTCTGTGCCCTGCTTCCCCTGATGGTGGCCCTGGTGGCCTTCGTACTGCTTGGAGAGCGGGTGAGTCGCCGCCAACTGCTGGGCTTTGCCATCGCCATCGTTGGCATCGCCCTGCTGGGGTTGGGGGAGGGCGCCGACGAGTTCGCTCCCAACGCCCTGCTCGGCAACAGCCTGGAGATGGGCGCCATGCTCTGCGCCGCCACCTATTCTGTGGTATTCAAGAAGCTCTCCAGCCGCTACGGCGTGATGACACTGACGGCGTTGCAGGCCTTCGTCGGCACGCTCTTCTTCGCGCCCTTTGCCTTCAGTGCGCCCTGGCCCGCGAGCTGGGCCTGGCAGGACATGGGGGTCATCCTCTTCCTCGGTGCCTTCGTGACCCTGGGTGCCTACCTGCTCTACAACTGGTCGGTGACCCAGGTGAAGGTGACCCTGGCGGCGGCCTATGTGAACCTCATACCGGTCTTTACCCTGCTGCTCGCCTATCTGCTGCTGGGAGAGACGCTCACGGCCCTGCAATGGGTGGCCTGCGCCGCCGTGCTGGTCGGCATCGGGGTGGGCCAGCTGCCGTCCGGCAGGAAGCGTGCGCAGGCAGCCGCCACCGGGGGATGAGTCGCCGCCATTGGGCTACAGTCTGGGCAGGGAAACACGCTGTCGAAGAAGGTGCCGACCGATGAGCGACATGCATTTGCTGGCCGCTGCCAAAAACCTGTTGAGCCATCCCCCCTTTACCCTGGCCGATGCCAGAGCCCTGGAGGCGCTGGAAGAGGAGGCTGTGGGGGAGGAGGGGCTCTGCATCGCCGCGCTATGGGACATCGCCCTCGCGCTGGCGGACGAGGAAGCCAGACACTATCTCCTGGGGGATGGCTGAGCGGGTTTCGGGTGGGCGGACAGCAATGACAACGGGGGGCCTGGGCCCCCCGTTGTCATTGGCAGCTGTCGTTCAGATGGAGAGGCTCTTGACGGTGTCCGACACCGAGTTGGCGTCCTCGATGATCTCCTTGATGACGTCGGCGATGATGGTGGCCTGCTCCTGACCTGCCACCGCCTTGTCGGAGACGACGGAGACGGTCTGGGTGATCTGGGAGGTGATCTCCGAGTTGTGCTTGATGACGGTGACGATCTCGCTGGTGGAGCTGGAAGTGCGCGCCGCCAGTTGCCTCACCTCGTCGGCCACGACCGCGAATCCCCGTCCCTGTTCCCCGGCGCGGGCCGCCTCGATGGCGGCGTTGAGGGCCAGCAGGTTGGTCTGATCCGCGATGCCGCTGATGGTGGAGATGATGGATTCGATGCTCCTGGATTGCTGGTTGAGCTGCTCTATCTGCTTGCTGACCGCATTGACCGAGGTGTTGATGTGGGAGGAGGTGTCGAGCACCCTGTCGATGACCTCCCGTCCCCTGGCGGCGCTCGCGACGGTTTCGCTGGCGATGGCACACGCCTTCTGGGCCGCTTCCCGGGTGGAGATGGATTTCTCAACCCTCTCGGTGATGTCGCTCGCCAGCTTGATGATTTTGACCACCTTGCCCTCGTGGTTGAAGATGGGGTTGTAGGTGGCCTCCAGCCAGATCTTCTCCCCCCGGTGACCCAGGCGCATGAAAAGCCCTGATTTGATGTCGCCCGAGCCGAGATCCTGCCAGAAATGGGGGTTTTTCTGGTAGAAATCGCTGTCACAGAAGAGGCGATGATGCTTGCCGACCACCTCTTCCAGCCGATAGCCAAAGCAGTTGAGGAAATTCTGGTTGGCGGTGATGACGGTGCCATCGGGTTGGAAATCAATGACCGCCAGGGACTTGTCCAGCGCTGCCAGCAGGGCCTGGGTGCGCTCCAGAGTGGATTGCTGCTGGGTCACGTCGGAGGCGACCTTGGCGATCCGCACCACCTTGCCGTCGATCACGATGGGGAAATAGGTCGCCTCCAGCCACACGGCCTTGCCGGATTTCGACTGGCGAATGAAGCGGCCGCTGCGGGAGACGCCGTGGCGCAGATCCTGCCACAAGGTCTCGTAATCCCGGGTATTGACGTCGTCGGGGAAGCAGAGGGTGCTGTGATGCTTGCCAATCACCTCGTCACGCTCAAATCCCACGATCTTGAGAAACAGCTCGTTGGCGAAGGTGACCACTCCCGCCGGGGTGAACTGGACGAAGGGGACCTGCAACTGGATAGCCTGTTCAAATGCCCCCAGCTCCACCACCCTTGCCGCTTGCTCACTGGCTTCCTTGCTTGCTTTTTGATTCCAGAACATGACAGTGCTCCTCCATGAGACCCTTGAATGGGATAACGACCAAATCTGAGTAAATTAACAATAGCATTGCGTCCTGATGAGTCGTCATCGAACTCAAATTAACTTTTTATTTTTCAATGTTGATAAATGGCTTTTTAATTGTGGGGTCTCGTACAAGGGTTATTTATCTCCTGGGCCGCCCTGGCCCCAGGGAATATTGGCATGAAGGCGCCTCTTTTGGCACTGACTATTCTATATATCGCCTTCATATGAACCCAGTGGCGCGCCATGTGGCCTACATGGGGATTCAATGAGTCTTATATGGGCACAGTGAAATAGGTGGAGGCGGGGATCTGGAAATAGCCGCTATCTGACTCTCTGGTGTGAGAAATAAACGGCCAAGGGTGTGAGCTTTTGGATATGCGGCATGTGTAAACCCGTGACGACATTGCCGCTTCGGTATATTTTCTGTCCCGAAACAGGGAGTGTTTATTTTGCCTGCAAGGTGGAGAGTTTCTGGTTCAGGGACTCAATCTCTTTCTGATATCGGGTAGTGACCGAGTGCATCTCTGCCGAGACATTGCGGGATCTTGCCTCGTTCTCCGTGATCTGGGTTATCTCGTTGTTCATCTTCTGCTTTTTGGCCTCGATCTCGGTGCGCAGCGCCTCGGCCTGGCGTTGTTTCTGGCCGTTCGCCAGGCTCTGCTCTATCTCCCGGGTCTGGTTGGCCGCCTGCTCCACCGCCTCGGGGGAGGGGGTATAGACATTGAGTGCCATGGGTTTGGCGTCGCTGCTGCAGGGGATGTCGCTGAAGGTGATCTGCCCATCGCGGGCGCATTGATAGACAGCCGCCTGGACAACGGGGACGGTGGCAAGCCCCAGGCAGGCGAGAGAGATGACCAGCATGCGTGACATAGACTCCTCCTTGAATCCTCTTCCTTGCACACTAGTACATGGCGCAAGGTCAGACAACGGCCTCGTTCCGGGTGTGACATTCCGGTCCTCACGTTGCCTCTCTCTGGTCCATGGCGGGGAGATCTCCTGCGCAAAGGGGTGTGCCATGGCGGCATAAAGCGACGGATCCCTGCCTGTTTCCCCGCAGTTCAACACATCAGAGCACCATAACGGGCCGCAATGAGGTATCTTATGCCCCGATTTCATCCATCAAACGGATAAGAGACAACACATGATCATCAAACCCAAGGTTCGCGGCTTTATCTGCACCACCACCCACCCGGTCGGTTGTGAAGCCAATGTTCGTCGCCAGATCGCTTACACCCAAGCCAAGGGCGCCATCGAGAATGGCCCCAAGAAGGTGCTGGTGATCGGCGCTTCCACCGGCTATGGTCTGGCCTCTCGCATTGCCGCAGCCTTCGGCAGCGGAGCTGCCACCATCGGTGTCTTCTTCGAAAAGCCGAGCTCCGAGACCAAGACGGGCTCCGCCGGCTGGTACAACTCCGCCGCCTTCGACAAGGCCGCCAAAGAGGCCGGCCTCTACGCCAAGAGCATCAATGGCGATGCCTTCTCCCACGAGTGCCGTGCCAAGGTGATCGAGCTCATCAAGCAGGATCTGGGTCAGATTGATCTGGTGGTCTACTCCCTGGCCTCTCCGGTGCGCAAGCTGCCGGACACCGGCGAAGTGGTGCGCTCCGCCCTCAAACCCATCGGCGAGGTCTACACCTCCACCGCCATCGACACCAACAAGGATCAGATCATCACCGCCACCGTCGAGCCGGCGAATGAGGAAGAGATCCAGAGCACCATCACCGTCATGGGCGGCCAGGACTGGGAACTGTGGATGGCGGCTCTGCGCGATGCGGGTGTGCTGGCCGACGGCGCCAAGTCCGTGGCCTATTCCTACATCGGTACCGACCTGACCTGGCCCATCTACTGGCATGGCACCCTGGGGCGCGCCAAGGAAGATCTGGACCGCGCCGCCACCGCCATCCGTGGCGATCTGGCTGCCAAGGGGGGGACCGCCCACGTGGCCGTGCTCAAATCCGTGGTGACCCAGGCCTCCTCTGCCATTCCCGTGATGCCGCTCTACATCTCCATGGCCTTCAAGATCATGAAGGAGAAGGGCATCCACGAGGGTTGCATGGAGCAGGTGGACCGCATGATGCGCACCCGCCTGTACGGCGCCGACATGGCGCTGGACGAGCAGGCCCGCATCCGCATGGATGACTGGGAACTGCGTGAAGACGTGCAGCAGACCTGCCGTGATCTCTGGCCCTCCATCACCACCGAGAACCTCAGTGAACTGACCGACTACACCGGCTACAAGCAGGAGTTCCTGCGCCTGTTCGGTTTCGGTCTGGACGAGGTGGACTACGATGCGGACGTGAATCCGGACGTGCAATTCGACGTGGTCGAGCTGTAAGTCGGTCGTCAGCACAGACAGGGCCCTGCGGGGCCCTGTTTTTTTGCAGCAGGCTCAACCTGTTGCCTCAGGTTTATTATCCGCGATCACCTTTTTCCCCGAACAAACCCGCTAGGCTTGCGCTGTCCGGATCACAGACGGCACCGCCGAGGTACGAAAGTCATGACCACATCCCATGAGGCGCCCAAGAAGCGCCAGCTCCCCACGGTTTATACCCTGCTTTTCATCATCATCGCCCTGATGGCGGCCCTCACCTGGGTGCTGCCGGCGGGTAAATACAACTATGTGACGGCCAAGACCCAGCAGCCGGTGGCTGCGGCGGCCGTGGCCGACTACAGCGGTGACGAGCGATTGCTGCCGGTACCCGGCAGTTACACCGAGCTCCCCTCCCAACCCCAGGGGGGATTCGATGTGCTCAAGGCGCCCATCCAGGGCTTTCACAAGGCGGCGGACGTGGCACTGTTCGTGCTCATCATCGGCGGCTTTCTGGCGGTGACCATGCAAAGCGGGGCGCTGGATGCCGGGGTCGGGGCCATAGTGCGCACCTTCGCCGGGCGCGAGCGGCTGCTCATCCCGGTGCTGATCGCCCTGTTTGCTCTTGGTGGCTCCACCTTCGGCATGGCGGAGGAGACTGTGGCCTTCTGGGCTCTCATCGTGCCGGTGATGATGGCGGCGGGCTTTGATCGTATGGTGGCGGCGGGGATTATCCTGCTCGGCTCCGGGGTCGGGGTGCTCGCCTCCACCGTCAATCCGTTTGCCACCGGCATCGCATCCGGTTTTGCTGGCATTCCCATCGGTGAGGGGATTGGCCTGCGGGTCATCCAGTGGCTGCTGCTGGTGATCTTCGCCTCCTGGTTCGTGATGCGTTACGCCAAGCAGGTGCAGCAGGACAAGTCCCGCTCCGTGCTGGCCGATATTGTCTATGACGACGAGTTCTCCCAGATGAAGAGCGGCAACCTCGCCTTCACCGGCAAGCAGAAGCTCACCATGCTGGTATTCTTCGGCACCTTCCTGCTGATGATCTATGCGGTGGTGCCCTGGTCGGATTTGGGGATCGATGTGCTGCCCACCTTTGGCTGGTGGTTTGACGAGCTCTCCACCCTGTTCTTCAGCGCCTCCATCCTGATTGCCCTCATCAACCGGATGCCGGAGTCCAACTATGTGGCGACCTTCCTGAACGGGGCGCGAGACCTCATCGGGGTGGCGCTGGTGGTAGCGGTGGCACGCGGCATCTATGTGGTGATGGAGCATGGCGTCATCATCGACACCATCTTGCACTGGGCCGAGGGGCTGGTGAGCGGACTCTCCTCGTCGGTCTTCATCCTGATGGCCTATCTGGTGCACATCATCCTGAGTTTTTTCATCCCCTCCACCTCGGGGCTGGCGACCGTCTCCATGCCGCTGATGGGGCCGCTGGCTGACTTCTCCGGCATCTCGCGGGATCTGGTGATCACCGCCTATCAGTCTGCCTCCGGCTGGATCAACCTGTTCGCCCCCACCGCCGCCCACCTGGTGGCGGGGCTGGCGCTCGCCAGGATCCCCTACGATCGCTTCGTGCGCTGGGTGCTGCCTTTCATCATCGGGGTGGCCCTCATCACCATGGCGGTGCTGGTGGCCGGTGCCCTGCTGCACGGCTGATGGCACGAATAGAAAACGACAGACAACAAAAAGGCTCCCGCGGGAGCCTTTTTCATGAGCCTTGCTTACTGCTTGTAGCCCTTGAGGAAGCGGGCGAGACGGCCGATGGCCTCTTCCAGCTCCTCTTCCCGGGGCAGGAACACCAGGCGGAAGTGATCCGGTGCCGGCCAGTTGAAGCCGGTGCCTTGCACCAGCAGGAGCTTCTCCTGCTGCAGCAGGTCGAACACCATCTTCTGGTCATCGCGGATGTCATACACCTTGGGGTCGAGGCGCGGGAACATGTAGAGCGCCCCCTTGGGCTTGACGCAGGAGACCCCGGGGATCTCGTTCAAAAGCTCCCAGGCTTTGTCCCGCTGGCGACGCAGGCGGCCCCCCGGCAGGATCAGCTCGTTGATGCTCTGGTAGCCCCCAAGGGCGGTCTGGATGGCGTGCTGCATGGGCACGTTGGCACACAGCCGCATGGAGGCCAGCATCTCCAGCCCCTCGATATAACCCTTGGCACGACCCTTGGGACCGGTGATGACCATCCAGCCCTGGCGGAAGCCACAGGCGCGGTAGGCCTTGGAGAGGCCGTTGAAGGTTACCACCATGACGTCGTCGCACAGGGTGCAGACGCTGGTGTGGGAGATGTCGTCGTAGAGGATCTTGTCGTAGATCTCGTCGGCGAAGATGATGAGGTTGTGCTGACGGGCGATCTCGATCACTTCAAGCAAAAATTCGCTGCCGTAGACGGCGCCGGTCGGGTTGTTGGGGTTGATCAGCACCAGGCCGCGGGTGCGCGGGGTGATGCGGGCGCGGATGTCGTCGAGATCCGGATACCAGTCAGCCCCTTCGTCGCAGCGATAGTGCACCGCATGGCCGCCGGAGAGGGTGACGGCCGCGGTCCAGAGCGGGTAGTCGGGGGAGGGCACCAGCATCTCGTCGCCGTTGTTGAGCAGCGCCTGCATCGCCATCACGATGAGCTCGCTGGCGCCATTGCCGATGTAGATGTCGTCGATGTCGACCTTGCGCATCCCTTTTTGCTGGTAGTACTGCATCACCGCCTTGCGGGCCGAGAAGAGCCCCTTGGAGTCGCAGTAGCCCTGGCTCTGGGGCATGTTGAGGATCACATCCTTGATGATCTCCTCCGGTGCTTCGAAGCCAAACGGGGCTGGATTGCCGATGTTGAGCTTGATGATGCGGTGACCTTCGTCTTCGAGACGGCGAGCTTCTTTGTGCACCGGGCCGCGGATGTCATAGCAGACATCGTCGAGCTTGTGCGACTTGTCGATAGTGAACATGGTGAGCGTGATTCCTTCCCCGTGGGGCGCGTTGGCAGAAAAGCTGTTTTTAGTATCAAATTTCTCTGCCCCTATTCTTCACAGAATTGAATGCTAGAACAATCTAATTTATGGAATAAATCCCTGATATTTACCCCTGAAACAGGGTTGTTGAAATGTTAAATTCAGCATGATCGTTTGCCTCTCTTTGGTAGATCAGTGAAAGATGAGGAGCAGATTCATAAAGCAACATGAGTGTATTGAAATATCTCCCCCATCTGGCACGATTGGCTGGGGTAAAAAAGGCCCCGACCCGTCGGTCTGCCAGGGGAGCACGCAGGCACGGGGCTCATCTTCCCGCTCTCGAGGTTCACTCATGCAGGCACCCGCCACCGGTCGCTACCGCCATTTCAAGGGGGGCTATTACCAGGTTCTGGCCCTGGCTTTGCACACCGAAACCCAGGAGCAGCTGGTGATCTATCAATCCGAACAGGATGGTCAGGTCTATGCCCGCCCCGTCGCCATGTTCATGGAGTGGATTGAACATCAGGGACAGGTGGTGAGCCGCTTCACGCCGGTGGCCTGAGGCAGGCTTGGCGACATGAAAAAAGGCGCCAGAGGCGCCTTTTTTCATGGTGTCGGGGCTTACAGACCCAGATTGGCTCTGGCATAGGCCTCAAAATCGGTGCAGCCGCCGATGTGCTGCTCATCCAGGAAGATCTGCGGCACAGTGGTGACCGGCTTGCCCGCCTTGGCGGCGAGATCGTCCTTGGTCAGCCCGGCCACGTTGATATCCACGTAGCGGAACTCGAAGTCATCGCGCTCCTCGGTCAGTTGCTCGGCAATCTGCTTGGCACGCACGCAATAGGGGCAACCGGGACGACCAAAAATCTCTACAAACATCTTTTCTCTCCATTAAACAAGCCGTTGAAGAAGGCCATTGAGATGAGGCTGGGCACAGCATAGCCTTGGCGCCCTGTCAGTCAAAGCTGAAAATAGCGATGCTTACGTTCGCCATCTCCGATTGCGCCCACTGCTGATGACGGCGCCAGCGTCCCTGTTTCGCCCCAAGGTCGGGGAATGAGGCTGCCTTGCCGGCAAGGCAGCCCGTCTATCACTGCTCGACGATCTGGATGGGTTGCTGCTGGTAGATGCTCTCCAGCACGCCTTTTTCGAAGACGGTCCAGGGCCAGGGCGCCTTGCTGGCGCGGTAGCGCTCGTGGGTCGCCGGATCCTGGGAGAGACCGCGCTGGAACATCACGAAGGCCTTGCGCTGGCCACCGGCGGTGTCGATGAAACCGGCGAGGTTCGACGTACCTGTGATGGTACCGGTCTTGGCGTGCACCTTGTTCTTCATCATGGGAGCGGTGACGCTGCGTCGCCAGGCCAGGGTGCCGTCCACCTGGGAGCTTGGCAGCAGCTTGATGAAGTCGAGCTCGGCATCGTTCTTCTGGATGAAGTTAAGCACCGACAACATCTGGCGCGCGCTGATGAGATTGTGGGCGGAGAGGCCGGAGCCGTCAGCCAGGGTGGCGTTGCCAAGGTCAATGCCGTGCTTGGTCAGGATGGCGCGCACCGCCATGGTGCCGCTGCGATAGCTGCCCGGCTTGTTGTAGTAGTGACGCCCCACGGTTTTGAGGAAGGTATCGGCGTAGAGGTTGTCGGACTTTTTCAACATCTTGGCGAGCATCACCGGCAGGGAGACAGAGTAGTGGGTCGCCAGGGTCTGGGCACCGACAGGGGCCTGATGGGTGACCCGCAGCAGGCCGTCGTGGCTGATCCCGGCGCGGTTCATGGCCCAGCGGATGTTGTCCCAGCCCCAGGCCTCCACGTCATGGATGGCAAAGCGCAGCCCTTGTGGCTCCTTGTTCGGGGTGATGCAGCCCTTGAGCTCGTAGAAGTTGCCCTTGGCCATGTCCACTTCCAGAGCGCAGAACTGGCGTGCCATGTCGCCATAGCTCATCACCTCCACGTTGTCGGCGCCGATGCCGATGGGCACGCCGGTGGCCACGTTGCCCACCGCAGGCTTGCCAATCTGGGTGGCGGTGATGGTGCCGTAGGCGCAGTTCTTGTCGATGATGACCGAGGAGACGGGAGCGGCGAAACAGAGGGTCTGATCCCCCCAGGACCAGCCGTTGCCACGCTCATAGCCGTTGTAGGCACCGGTGTTGACATAGACGTTGCCCTGAATGCGGGTGACGCCCAACTGTTTGAACAGGGCGACCAGATCCATGCGCGACAGGGTCGGGTCGCCCACGAAGTTGATCCAGATGTCGCCGTTGATGGTGGTGCCCTGTTTGGCGCCGGGCTGGGCCTGGATGTCGGTGGCGAAGCGGAAGTCGGCACCGAGTTCGAGGCGGGCGGCGAGCGCGGTGAGCACCTTCATGGTGGAGGCGGGGGCTATCATGTCATCGGCGTGACGGGCAAATTCCACCCCGTTGTTGCCCTGTACGATGACGGCGTACTGGCCCCCCTTGGGCGGGGTCAGCGGGGCGGCCTGGACCGCCAGAGAAAAGAGAGCACAAAAACCAATCAACAGCCGCTGCATAGGATCCTCTAACTGAACGAAAGGGCGGCATCAGAAACCGCCCCGATAATCAAACCGGGTGACTGCCGGGTATCGCCTGCCATGGGGTCAGGCCAGGGCGTTGGCAGTCCGGTAACGCCCCTCGTAATCAAATATTTTTTCCTTCACCTGCCAGAAGCGTCCCGACTTGCGGGCGATGACGAAATCCGGGTGACGGAACTGGTCTGCCGCGAGCATCACGCTCGCCAGGGTAGTGAATTCGGGCTCCAGACCCGGGGCGGGCCAATGATGACGCACAAAGCGTTGTTGAAACAAGCGCTGTGCACCCCGGGAGTGAAAGGGGAAGTACTCCGTCAGGGTCAGGCCATCCTCGTCGTGGTAGGTCACCTCCAGCCGCTCCCCCTGCTTGCCGCGCCCAGGGCTCAGGGTCAAACCGGCGCAGCGGATCACCATGCAGTCCTTGAGATTGAGGGCCTCCTTGAGCTTGTCGTCAGGGTCCACCAGCAGCTGGTCACAGCGTTGGCAGCGGCGGGCGGCGATGTCGTTTTCAGCGCCGCATCCGGGGCAGATCTTGGCGCGAAAGCGGTAGTCGCACTCCTCGCGGTTGCCCTCGTCATCTTCAAACAGTCCCTGACAGCGGCGGCCGTAGTGCTCGATCACCTTGCCATCCTCGTCGGTCTTGCCCCAGAAGGTGTTGGCAAAGCCGCAGGCGGGGCAGGGCACCTGAACCGGCTCGGTGCCGGTGTGGGGCCTGGGCTCCCCCACCTCGGGGGCAAACAGGTTGAAGTTGTTGCCTGCGTAGTCGAGCACCAGGCAATCGCTCTTGCCGGGTGAGAGGCGCAGGCCCCGTCCCACAATCTGCTGGTAGAGCGACACCGACTCGGTGGGACGCAGCATCACGATAAGGTCGACGTGGGGGGCATCGAAGCCGGTGGTGAGTACCGCCACGTTGACCAGAAACTTGAGCTCGCGCGCCTTGAAGGCACTGATTAGAGCGTCGCGCTCCGGTCCCGGCGTCTCGCCGGTGACGAGGGCGGCCTGCTGGCCTCTGGCACCGAGCAGGCCATGAATTTCCCGGGCATGCTCGACGGTGGCGGCGAAGATCATCACCCCTTGCCGGTCGGCGGCATACTCCAGCACCTGGCTCAGGATATGGGGGGTGACCCGCTCCTGGCGCCTGATCTCGCCGTTGAGCTGCGCCTCGCTGAACAGGCCGTTCTCCCGCGGCACCAGCTTGCTGAAGTCGTAGTGGACGATGGGGGCGTCCACCAGACGCGGCGGGGTCAGGTAGCCGTTTTTCACCATGAAGCGCAGGGGCAGTTCGAACACGCAGTCACCAAAGAGCCGCTCGCCGTGGCTCTTGACCATGCCGTGGTAGTGGCGCCGGTAGATCCAGCCCAGCCCCAGCCGATAGGGGGTGGCGGTGAGCCCGAGGATCTTGAGGGCCGGATTGGCGGCCTTGAGGTGGTCTATCACCTGATGGTACTGACTGTCGTCATCGAGCGAGACCCGGTGGCACTCGTCGATGATGAGCAGCGAAAAAGCCCCGTCGAAGGCATCCAGATTGCGCGCCACCGACTGCACCGAGCCAAACACCACCTGGGCGCTCGCCTCCTTGCGTGCGAGCCCGGCGGCAAAGATATCGGCCTTGAGCCCCCAGGCTTCGTACTTGGCGTGGTTCTGCTCCACCAGCTCCTTGACGTGGGCCAGCACCAGCACCCGGCCGCGCGCCTTGCGGGCCAGTTCGGCGATCACCAGGCTCTTGCCGGCCCCGGTGGGCAGCACCACCACGGCGGGATCCGGGTGTTTGCGAAAATGGTTGATGACGGCGTTGACCGCGTCGGTTTGATAGGGTCTGAGAACGAACATGGGGAACGGCTGTGGCGCAAGGTGGCGCCATTATAGGGATCTTGCGGGGAAAATGCAGCGAGGGAGGCTCGCGCTGACAGGAAGCGGGCCGGCAAGATGCCGGCCCGTGCAGGTCAGGGACCTCAGTGGAAGGGGAACAGGTAGTTGAGCCAGCTACCCATGCGCATCAGGATCTTGCGCATGATGGCCACGTGGTGGAAGTGCTCGGTATAGATGGCGGCCTGACCGCTGGAGCCCGCGATCACCTGGTAGTTTGCCCACTCGGGATCGGTGATCTCGAGCACGATGGGCAGGCGACCCGGTACCTGGGCCGAAGTCTGATCGATAAGACCCGCCTGTGCCTGGATGTTGCCCGGAGCCATGGCCGGGATAACGGACTGCACCTTGGCCTTGAAGATGCGACCCGGAATGCCGTCGAGCACGACTTCGGCCTCGTCACCCGCCTTGAGCCGCTGCATGCTGTTCTGCCAGAACCAGCCGACATAGGCATTGGCATCTTCATGAATGAAGGTCATCACGGGGCGGAACATGAAGGGGGCGGCAATCATGCCCGGGCGCAATGCCAGTTGCACGACATGACCGTCACTCGGGGCGTAGACCACGGTCTGCTCCAGATCGTACTTGGCGATGTTGAGCTGGGCACTCAGGTCATTGAGGGTCGCTTTCTGCTGATCTATCTGGGCGACGATGTCATCCACGTTGGCCTGGGTGACGTCGAGGTCGCGCTGTTTGCCGATGCCCCGTCGCATCAGCTCCTGGGCGCGATCCCTGTCCAGGGTGGCGGAGCGCAGGCGGGCGTCCAGAGCCTTCAGAAAATCGGTGTTGGAGGCGAGGCGCGCCGTCAGGCTGGCGACCTTCTCCTTGAAGGGCTCAGCGTCGATGCGAAACAGCACATCCCCTTTCTTGACCGGCTGGTTGGGCTTGACCGGGACGTCGGTGACACGCCCCTTGACCAGGGGCACGACCGGGGTGGAGACATAATAGTTGCGAGCCAGCTCGGAATAGGGGTGGTTGTAGTTCATCAGCATGATGAGTGTGCCGATGATGATGACGCCACCCAGCACGGCGGTCGGCACGGTCCACTTGTTGAGCGGGATCTTGAAGATCTTGAAAATACCTATGCAGAGGGCCGTATAGGTGAGAATAAGTAGCAGGTCCATTGGGCGTTACCTATTTGTCGGTCTGTTCGAGCGTGGTCATGCGAGCCTGCAGTGCGGCCAGCTCCTCTTTGAGTGCGCTGATCTCTGTTTCGTCATGTTGTAGGCGTTGCGAGAAGCCCCAGCCGCGATCGGGGCGATAAATCGTGGCCCAGATCCAGAGGAAGGGCCAGAGCACGTGCAGGGTGAACAGGCTGACCCAGCCTGCCACGTGAATGGCGTCCTGGTGGGGGTGATTACGGTGCTTGGCAATTTCATATGGAATATCGTGAATGACGATAATGCCATAGAACATGACCAAGACGACAAACACCAGGATCCCCAGGGCAATGTAGTCAAGTACCATCGATTTCTCCCGTCTGAGTCGCTAACAATGCTTCGATTGTCGAGTCGAGGCTTCTGCAATAATGACAGCATATGCCGTCGGTGCAAGTCTGCAATCGGAGAGTTGGTGTAGCGGTACAGGCATGGTTCATCGGTTGCTCATTTAACACACAAAATTGATTTGGTTAGATAAAATCAAACAGCAATGGATGCCCGGGCAAGGTGAGAGGTGAACCTGATGAACGAATGGTGCAGTGGCAAAGGATGGCGGCTTGGCCTGTTGCTGATCTGCCTGTTGTGGTCCCGCCTCGGCTGGACTGCCGAACCCAGAATGGAGCCCAATGAGCAGGAGCGGGCGCAGACCCTGGTCCTGCTTCATGAACCCATCGTCATGCTGACGGCTAAATATGGCAACCTGGATGGGGCGGCCAGGGTACGGCTGGCCCATGAGCGAGTCCAGCGGATGGAGCCAAGCGACCTCATGACGCCTGTGACCGTGGCGAAAGGCAGCCGGCACGGCCAGGAGAGCCGGGAGTTTCTGGTCAATGGCAAGCGCATTCTGGTGTTGCTGGAAGGGGACCTGGATGAATTCGACGAGCTGACCCTGGATCAGGCGGCCGAACGCGTCCTGCATCGGCTCGACGGCGTGCGCATCAAGTATCTCGAGCTGCACTCGACCCCCTATCTGGTCAAGGCCGTCGGCTTGGCGGTGGTGGTCAGCCTGATCTTCTTCGGCCTCATCTGGCTGTTGCAGCGGGGGCATCGGCGAGTCAGAAAGTGGCTGGCCAACCGCCTGTTGCTGCAGAAGGGGCTGGTCCCCCACTCCTGGCGCCAGGTCACCGGGAATGTCGAGGTCCGCATGCTCGGCCTCATCACGCTGCTGCTCATCTTCATGCTCACCTATGGCTGGCTGACCTATGTGCTCGGCCTGTTCCCCCAGACCCGGGCCTGGAGCGATCGGCTTGGGGAATCCCTGTTTGCCCTGTGTGGCGACATGCTGGAGGGCATGATTGCCGCCATGCCCGGTCTGGTAACCGTGCTGCTTATCGTGGTCATCACCCGTTTCTTCATCAAGATGCTGGCCATCCTCTTCGACCGTATCGAGCGTGGCCAGTTCCGGGTGCAGGGGTTGCACGCCGAGACAATTGGCGCCACCCGGCGGCTGCTGTCAGTGGTGATCTGGCTGTTTGCCCTGACGGTGGCCTACCCCTATCTGCCGGGGGCGGATTCCGATGCCTTCAAGGGGATCAGCGTCTTCTTCGGTCTGATGGTGACACTGGGATCGGCCGGTATCATGAACCATGCCATGAGCGGCCTGGTGCTCATTTACTCCCGCGCACTGCGGCCAGGGGATCTGGTGCAGATCGGCGAGGTGGAGGGGATGGTGAGCGAGCTCAACGCCCTCTCGACCAAGCTGGTGACGCGCCAGGATCACGAGGTCACGCTGCCCAATGCAGTGGTGGTGGGGGGCAAGGTGGTGAACCTGACACGGCTGGCGGGCGAGAAGGGGGTGGCCCTGCTGACCAAGGTGACCATCGGTTATGACACCCCCTGGCGTCAGGTACATGCCATGCTGGAGCTGGCGGCGCGACGCTGCACCCGGCTCAATCAGGATGAAGCTCCCCTGGTGCGGCAGTTGAATCTGCAGGATTGGTATGTGGAGTACGAGTTGCAGGTAAGAATGAAGGCGAACGAACTCCCTGCGATGGTCAAGACGGAGCTCCATGGCCATATTCAGGATGTCTTCAACGAGTTCGGGGTGCAGATCATGTCCCCCAACTTCATTGCCCAGCCGGAACAGGCTGTGCTGGTGGCCAGGGAGCAGTGGTATCAGGCGCCGGCCCGGGCGCCCGATCCCGCCGAGCCCCCCGTCAGGGAGTGACCACAAAAAGCAGAGGCCCGGCAGCAATGCCGGGCCTCTTGTCATGAAGAGCAGCTGATGCCTCAGCTCTCCTTGGCCTCTCTCAGTTGGGAGGGCCTGAATTTCACCAGGAAGGCGAGGGTGATGAGGGCAGTGCTCACCAGACCGATGATGGTGGAGACATTCATCTCGAGGCCGAAACCGATTGGGGCGTTGGCCAGGTAGGTGATGACCACTGCGGTCATGAAGATGGCGGGAATGGTGCATACCCAGTGCAGCTTGCCTTCCTTGATGAGGTAGGCGGCCGCAGCCCACAGCATGATGACGGCGGTGGTCTGGTTGGCCCAACCGAAGTAGCGCCAGATCACCCCGAACTCGGCCTTGGAGATGATGAAGCCAAGGATGAACATGGGGATGGCGATGAGCAGACGCTTGGCCATGGGCTTCTGGGTCAGGTTCAGGAAGTCCGCCACGATGAGGCGGGCGCTGCGAAACGCGGTGTCACCGGAGGTGATGGGCAGGATCACCACGCCGAGGATCGCCAGGATGCCGCCCACGGTACCGAGTAGGCTGGTGGAGACTTCGTGCACCACGGCAGAGGGGCCGCCGCTGGCCAGGGTGGCGTTGAGCGCCTCGGTGCTGTCGTAGAAGGAGAGACCCAGGGTGCACCAGATGAGGGCGATGATCCCTTCCCCTATCATGGCTCCGTAGAAGATGAAGCGACCGGAGCTCTCGTTCTGCATGCAGCGCGCCATCAGCGGGGACTGGGTGGCGTGGAAACCGGAGACGGCACCACAGGCGATGGTGATGAACAGCAGCGGCCAGAGCGGCAGATCCGTCGGGTGCAGGTTGGAGAAGTCCATCCCGGTGTTGTAGAAGCCCTTGCCGGAGACGATGAGGCCGATGATGAGGCCGACCGACATGAAGACCAGCAGCGCGCCGAAGATGGGGTAGAAGCGACCGATGATCTTGTCGATGGGGACGATGGTCGCGAGGATGTAGTAGGCGAAGATGGCCGCAATCCAGTAGACCAGATCGGTGGAGGTGAGGTTGGCGAGCAGGCCCGCCGGGCTCAGGACGAAGACAACACCCACCAGCATCAGGAGCACCACGGCAAAGAGGTTCATGAAGTGCTTGGCGGCGGTGCCCAGGTGCTCACCGACCACGGTCGGCACCGAGGCGCCCCTGGCGCGTACCGACAGCATGCCGGAGAAGTAGTCGTGGACCGCACCGGCGAAGATGCAGCCAAAGACGATCCAGAGCATGGCGACCGGACCATAGAGGGCTCCCAGAATGGGGCCGAAGATGGGGCCGACGCCGGCGATGTTGAGCAGTTGAACCAGGTAGACCTTCTTGTCCGACATGGGGACATAGTCCACCCCGTCCGCCATGGTGATGGCGGGGGTCTTCAACTCGGGTTTGGGCCCGAATATCCGTTCGATGAATTTGCCGTATACGAAGTAGCCGGCTATCAACAAGCCGACACAGAGGAAGAACCAGATCATTGCTACGCTCCTGCTTTGTTATTTTTTGGTGTGCGCAGCCAGTGTAGGGGGGGACTTCTGTTAACGGCAGGTGAAAGAGGGTGAGCGGCGACATGGCGACCCGAGCGGTTGTCCGCTGTGATCCGGCGCACATCGCGCCCCGTTTTATTCCAGTCCCAGCTCGTCTTTGAGCTCCTTGAGGTAGCGGCGGCTGACCGGTACCCGGGCACCGCTCGGTGTCACGATCTCCGCCAGCTGATTCTCCAGCAGCCGGATTTCGAAGATGGCGGCCGGGGCTACCAGATACTGGCGGTGGCAGCGCAGCAGCGGGGTCTTCTCCTCGAGGGACTTGAGGGTGAGCTGGGTATGGAACAGCTCGCCCTGGCTTGCCACGTGCACCCCGCCGAGGTCGGAGAAGGCGTACTCCACCTGGGAGGTTGGGAGCAGCCGTACCCGGTTGTGCAGGTAGCCAGGGATGTGGCGAATGGCGGGGGCGAGCGCCGTCATGGGCTGGGAGCTGAGATCTTGCCTGAGCCGCGCCAGGGTCTTGGCGAGGCGCGCCGGCTCCACTGGCTTGAGCAGGTAGTCGAAGGCGTTCTCCTCGAAGGCCTGGATGGCGTAGTCGTCGAACGCGGTGACAAAGACGATACGGGGCAGGGGATCGAGCATGGCCACCAGCTCCATGCCGCTGAGCTTGGGCATCTGGATATCGAGAAACACCACATCCGGCTTGAGTTGCTGGATGAGGCCGAGCGCCTCGATGGCGTTGCCCGCCATGCCCAGGATCTCGATGTCGGGATCGCTGGCCAGCAGCTCTGCCAGCTCCTCGCGGGCATAGGGCTCGTCATCGACGATCAGGGTGCGGATCATGTCATCTCCTTGGCGGTGGTGCGGGGTTGTCGTGGGAGCGTCAGGGAGACTCGGGTCCATTGTTCTGGCTCCCATTGGACGTCAATGCCATAGCGCTCGCCAAAGGCGCTCTTGAGGCGCTTGTCCACTAGGCTCATCCCCAGACCATCCCCCTGGCCTGATGGTTGCCAGGCCCCGGCATTGTCTTCGACGCAAAGGGTGATCACCTCGGGGGTCTCCCTCGCGAAGAGGCGAAGTCGCCCCTCTCCCAGCAGGGAGCAGATGCCGTGCTTGATGGCATTCTCGATGAGGGGCTGCAGGGTGAAGCTCGGCAGTTGCACCTCGGCAAGGTGGGGCGGGATCTCGTTGATGACGGTGAGCCGCTCGCCAAAGCGGGCCTGCTCTATCTCCAGGTAGGAGAGGCAGTGCTCCTGCTCTTCCCGCAATGTGGTCAGGCCACTCTGACGCTTGAGGTTGTTGCGAAAGAAACGGGAGAGGTGCAGCAGCAGCTCCCGTGCCCGCCCCGGATCGCGGCGGGTAATGGCGCTGATGGTGTTGAGGGTGTTGAACAGGAAGTGGGGGTTTATCTGTGCCTGCACCAGCTTGAGCTCGGATTGCACCAGCAGGCGCTGCTGCTGCTCCAGGCGGCCTGCCAGCAGCTGCTGGGACAACAGGTTGGCGATCCCTTCTCCCAGGGTGTGATTGATCTTGAGGAAGAGCCGCTTCTTGGGCTCATAGAGTTTGATGGTGCCGATCACCCCCTCGTCACCCTGCAGGGGGATCACCAGCACGGAGCCGAGCTGGCACTGGGGGGAGATGCTGCAACGATAGGGCTGGCTGTTGCCATCGGCGAACAGCACCTTGTTCTGGGCGATGGCTTGCAGGGTGATCGCCGAGGTGATGGGAGTGCCCGGCTTGTGGTGATCTTCTCCGGTGCCGATGAAGGCGAGGATCTTGTCGGTGTCCGTGATGGCGACGGCGCCGACGCCGGTCTCTTCCTGAACGATATGGGCTATCTTGCCGCTGGCCTCCGGAGTGAACCCCTGGCTCATGATGCCGACGGTACGGTTGGCGATGGTGAGTGCCTTGGCGGAGAAGACCCGGGAGAACTTTTCGTACATCCGCTGCTGGTCGCGGATCATGCTGATGAAGAGCGCCGCCCCGCAGGAGTTGGCGAGGATCATGGGGGTGGCGATGGTGCGCACCAGCAGCAGGGACTTGTCGAAGGGGGTGGCAACCAGCAGGATGATCACCATCTGCATGATCTCGGCCACGAAGGTGGTGAAGAAGGCGACCCTGGGGGCAAAGAGGTCATTGACCCTGCCTGCCCGCATCAGCCGCCAGTGCACCAGCCCCCCCAGCAAGCCTTCGCAGGTGGTGGAGATGGCGCAGGCGAGATCGGTGAACCCCCCCAGAGTATAGCGGTGCAGGCCGCCGGTCAGCCCCACCAGGCATCCCACCAGGGGGCCGCCCAGCAGTCCCCCCAGTACGGCACCGACCGCCCGGGTGTTGGCGATGGCGTCATCGATGTCGAGGCCCACATAGGTTCCCAGGATGCAAAAGCAGGAGAAGATGACATAGATGAGCACCTTGTGGGGCAGCCTGACGGAGTAGTTGGCCAGGGGACGCAACAGGGGGCTTTTGGAAAAAAGGTAGGCGATGACCAGGCTGACGCTCATCTGCTGGAGCAGAGAGAGGACTAGTTGCATAAAAAAGCTTCCTCAAACACCACGCCGGAGCCGGGCGTTGTCATGACGCAGGGTGAGCCTGAGCCCGTCTTGATGCGGGCTGCGGGCTGAACGCTGCGGCAGTTTGCCAGAATGGAAAAATAAAACCATATAAAATCAGCACGTTAAATTGATATTTGTGTAATCGATGCCCGCTTGATATTGCTGATGCGAGCATGAAGGTATCCACCGGATACGCCACACGGAGGTGGCATGCTCCGCCCGGCCATCGGCTGGGCGTTTTTTATCCAGCTCCAATGGTGGACGATTTCGAGGGGACCTGAGCAATTATTCAGGTTTGTCCAATGAGTTATCCCCAGCTTCTGGGGATAACTCAGAAGGCGAAATAGTAACAGACCCGCCGACCCAGACCGAAAAAGGCGCGTTGCGCGTCGTCCAGCTCTTCCTGTCTGAGGGTAGCGACGATGCTTCGCGCATCTTCCCGCAGATCGATCATGGCCACTCCTTCCGGTCGCTGCCCCTTGAGGTAGGGCAGCACCTTGGGTCTGAGGGGCATGCTGGGCTCGGTGGAGAGCACCAGGGCCAGGGCATCGTCATCCAGGCGCACCAGGGAACCCGGCGGATAGACCCCCAGCACCTTTATCAGCAACCTGACCTGGGTTTGCTCGAACTTCTTCTGGGAGAGCTTGTAGAGCTGGCCGATCACCTGGCTGGGTCCCGGCGGGTTGAGGCCGCTGCGCGGATGAAGCAGCTCGTCATAGTGATCCACCAGCCCGATGAGGCGGGCGAGGGGGGGGATCTTGTCGCCCTTGATCCCGAGGGGAAAACCGCTGCCATCGAGGCGTTCGTGATGCAGGTAGGCGACCTCGCGGATCCTGGGTTCGAAAGCCTGCAACTGGTTGAGCATCTCCAGTCCGTACTGGGGGTGCATGTTGAGGAAATTCTGCTCTGCCTTGCTGAGCTCCCCCCGCTTCTGGATGATCTGGCTCGGGATCCTGAGCTCGCCGATGTCGTGGAGCAGGCCCGCCAGACCGGTCTCCTCGATCTCGACGGGATTCATGCCAAGCTCCCGTGCCATCAGCATGGCGATGAAGGCCACGCTCAGGCTGTGTTGCAGCAGGGTATCCGTGTTCTGGCTGCGGATGAGGTGCAGACCGAGCGGCCCCTGGTGTTCTGCCAGACGGGCGGCGGTGCAGCGCACTATCTGCGCGGTATTGGCCAGGCCTTCGTCCGGTTTGAGGTTGAGGGCGCCAAGGGCGTCGCGAAGATCTGACAGGGATTGACCGAACGCCTTGTCCGCGATGCGAAGGGAGCGCCTGAACGCCTTTTCGTCGAAGGTGGGGCCCTCAGAAGAGGAGGTGGTATCCCCCGTGTCGCTCATCTCAAGCGAGGGGACGGGTTCGGCCCGCAGCAGGGGCTCGACCGGCAGATCGCTCTTGTCGGGATCCACCATCAGCAGGGTCAGGTCGAGGTGGCGGATGATGTCGAGCTGTTGCTGGTCCTTGATTTTGAAGGCGTTGAACATGAAAGGGTGGCTCGTCCATCCCGTGGGAAGATGGATGTAGTGGCCGACTCTCAACTGCTCGATGGAGGCCTGTATCAGCGCCATGGACTAGCTCTTCTGTCGAATTTGCCTATCAACAAGCTAGCAAAATTAAACAGATAGACAAACAAAAAAGCCCGCGCATGTGCGCGGGCTCTTGTCATCCGTGGCGTTTATCAGGCCTTGGATTTTTTCTTGTTGTCCACCTTGGCGTCGACCTTGGCTGCAACCGGGGCGGCAGCAGGGGCTTCCTCGATGAAGGGACGGCCGTAGTAGGTGTCCATCAGGATGGCTTTCAGCTCGGTGATCAGCGGGTAGCGCGGGTTGGCGCCGGTGCACTGGTCATCGAAGGCTTCCAGCGCCAGCTGGTCTACCTTGGCCAGGAAGTCCGCTTCGTTCACGCCGGCTTCGCGGATGGAGGCCGGGATCCCCAGGGTGGCCTTCAGCTCGTCCAGCCAGGTCAGCAGCTTCTCGATCTTGGCAGCGGTACGGTCACCTGCAGCGGTCAGGCCAAGGTGGTCAGCCACTTCGGCGTAGCGACGGCGAGCCTGCGGACGGTCGTACTGGGAGAACGCGGTCTGCTTGGTCGGGTTGTCGTTCGCGTTGTAGCGGATGACGTTGCTGATCAGCAGGGCGTTGGCCAGACCGTGGGGGATGTGGAACTCCGCACCCAGTTTGTGGGCCATGGAGTGGCACACACCCAAGAAGGCGTTGGCAAACGCGATACCGGCGATGGTGGCGGCGTTGTGCACCTTCTCGCGGGCAACCGGGTCGTTGGCGCCGTTGATGTAGCTGGAGGGCAGGTAGTCCTTCAGCAGTTTCAGGGCTTGCAGCGCCTGACCGTCGGAGTATTCGTTGGCCAGCACGGAGACATAGGCTTCCATGGCGTGGGTCACGGCGTCGATACCACCGAAGGCACACAGGGACTTGGGCATGCCCATCACCAGGTTGGCATCCACGATGGCCATGTTCGGGGTCAGCTCGTAGTCGGCCAGCGGGTACTTCATGCCGGTGGCGTCGTCGGTCACGACCGCAAACGGGGTCACTTCAGAACCGGTACCGGACGTGGTGGTGATGCAGACCAGCTCGGCCTTCACGCCCATTTTCGGGAACTTGTAGATACGCTTGCGGATGTCCATGAAGCGCATGGCCAGATCTTCGAACGCGGTATCCGGGTGCTCGTACATGACCCACATGATCTTGGCGGCATCCATGGGTGAACCACCACCCAGGGCGACGATCACGTCCGGCTTGAAGGAGTTGGCCATCTCGGCGCCCTTGCGGACCACGGACAGGGTGGGGTCGGCTTCCACTTCGTAGAAGATCTCCACTTCCATGTTCAGCTTCTTGAGCAGGCGAACCACTTCATCGGCATAGCCGTTGTTGAACAGGAAGCGGTCGGTCACCACCATGGCGCGCTTCTTGCCTTCCAGGTCGCCCAGGGCGATCGGCAGGGAACCACGACGGAAGTAGATGGATTTCGGAAGTTTGTGCCACAGCATATTTTCTGCCCGTTTTGCGACTGTCTTCTTGTTGATCAAGTGCTTGGGACCGACGTTCTCGGAGATGGAGTTACCACTCCAGGAGCCGCAACCCAGGGTCAGGGACGGGGCCAGCGCGAAGTTGTACAGGTCACCGATACCACCCTGGGTGGAGGGGGTGTTGATGAGGATACGGGCGGTCTTCATCTTGTCGCCGAAGTACTTGATGCGGTCGGCATTGCGATCCTGGTCGGTATAGAGACCGGAGGTGTGGCCGATACCACCGATGTTGACCATGTCGCAGGCCATTTCGACGGCTTCTTCGAAGTTCTTGGCACGGAACATCCCCAGCGTCGGGGAGAGTTTCTCGTGAGCGAACTCGTCTTCTGCGCAGAGTTCCAGACCTTCACCGATGAGGATCTTGGTGGTGGCAGGCACGGTCACGCCGGCCATGGCGGCGATCTTGGTAGCAGGTTGGCCCACGATGTCGGCGTTCAGGGCGCCGTTGATCAGCAGCACTTTACGCACCTTGTCCGCTTCGTCCTTGGAGAGGATGTAGCCGGCGTGGGTCGCGAAACGCTCCTTGACTTGGTTGTAGATGGAGTCGACCACGATGACAGCCTGCTCGGAGGCACAGACCACGCCGTTGTCGAATGTCTTGGACATCAGGATGGAGGCGACGGCACGCTTCACGTCGGCGGTTTCGTCGATGACGATGGGCACGTTGCCCGCACCCACGCCGATGGCGGGTTTGCCGGAGGAGTAGGCGGCCTTCACCATGCCCGGGCCACCGGTGGCCAGGATCAGGTTGATGTCGTCGTGACGCATCAGGGCGTTGGAGAGTTCGACGGAGGGTTGATCAATCCAGCCGATGATGTCTTTCGGCGCACCGGCAGCCACGGCAGCATCCAGTACCAGCTTGGCAGCGGTATTGGTGGAGTTCTTGGCGCGGGGGTGCGGGGAGAAGATGATGGCATTGCGGGTCTTCAGGGAGATGAGGGCCTTGAAGATCGCGGTGGAAGTCGGGTTGGTGGTCGGTACGATACCGCAGATGATGCCTACCGGCTCGGCGATGGTGATGGTGCCCATCTCGTCATCTTCACTGAGGATGCCGCAGGTCTTCTCATCTTTGTAGGCGTTGTAGATGTATTCGGAGGCGAAGTGGTTCTTGATAACCTTGTCTTCGATGATACCCATGCCGGATTCAGCCACGGCCATCTGGGCCAGGGGGATACGGGCGTTGCTGGCGGCCAGAGCGGCGGCGCGGAAGACCTTGTCTACCTGCTCTTGCGAGAAGCTGGCGAATTGACGCTGTGCTTCTTTGACGCGGGCAACCAGTGCATCCAGTTCAGCCAAATTGGTTACTGCCATGTTTATCTCCTGATGATTTGAAAACTGTTTAGTAAGACCTTGGCAATGCCCGGCAATTATAGCCACCTTGTCAAGGCGAGAATCACCATAACGGGGTATTTACATGCCTTAGTAAACTGTTTTCTGACTCGATTATAGGGTCGGGATGTGTCAGAAAAGATTGATCTGGATCATATGTAACAAAAGAACAAAAGAAATTCTGTTTCACCCCTTGTCGCACCACTATGTTACGGGAGTGTGTCATCCTTTCTTGGCATCACGAGCTGCTGTCACGCGCCCTTGGAATATCTGCTCAGGGAAGGGGATCCGATGAATTCTCGCCTTGACCGGTATGGGGGAGGCGGTATCGCCGTGTTGGTGGTAGAACGTCCACTCCCTTGACGTTTCATTTATGTTGAGAAAGGGGTTGTTGTTTTCATCCAGTCGCCCTGGCGAAACAGCACATCTGGCGGTGGCAGGGAGCTTGTCACCTCTTCACCGCCGGCCCCACTGGCGCCGCACCAGGGTGAGAAAGGCCAAAAATCGGGGTCACAGGAGCGGGTGGGGGCGGCAAGCAGGTGTGGTGAGAAGCAAGGGTGCCATTTGCCGAAAATATCGTTTCTTGGCTGAGGGGTGATATAACGCGCTGCCATGGCACCCGGCGATGTTAATGGCGACCTCTCTCCCTTAACAACCCGATATGTTGAATTTTGTCGATACATTAGCGGAACTAACTAAAAAGCCCCGGTAAGGGTGAGATTATTTGATTGGAGAAGGGAAAAGCCATGGTGTAAATTTACGCGCAGTTTGGGGGCTGGCCCCTTGTGGCTCGTATTGGTTCTGGATGGCGCCTATGGCAGCAATAGACTTCTCTTTATACCTGAAATTTTTCGTCGGCCTGTTTGCGATCATCAACCCGCTGGGTCTGTTGCCGGTTTTTGTGAGCCTGACGGGCCACATGTCGCCGGAGGAGCGACGCAAGACCAACACCACCGCCCACATTGCCGTGATGATCATCCTGATGGTCTCCATGTGCATGGGACAGCTCATCCTCGACAGTTTCGGCATCTCCTTGGCGTCGTTTCGTATTGCCGGTGGCTCGCTGATCACCCTGATCGCTTGGTCGATGCTGCAGGGCAAGCTGGGGGAGGTGAAGCACAACAAGCAGGAGAAGGGTGAACTGGCTGCGCGTGAATCCATTGCCGTGGTGCCCCTGGCACTGCCGCTGATGGCCGGACCCGGTGCCATCTCCTCTTCCATCGTCTATGCCAGCCAGAAGACCCTGCCCCAGATGGCCGGCATGTTCGTGGTGGTGGTGGCGTTTGCCTGCTGTTCCTGGCTCATCTTCCGGGCTGCTCCCCTGCTGTTCAAGCTGATGGGCAACACCGGCATCAACGTGGTGACCCGTATCATGGGTCTCATCATGATGTCCCTTGGCATCGAGATCATCGTGGCGGGCATCAAGGGAGTCTTCCCCGGTCTGGTGTGAGCCAGGTCCGTTTTTGTCGGAGCCGGTCCTTGTGACCGGCTTTTTATTGTTTCTTTTTTGTTGGTCATTTCCTAGAATCGAGCGGCCTTGTACGAAAAACGACCGCCTCGGGATATTTAAATGCTGAATAAATGGTTTTAAGTTGTTTTTTTGACCATGAAAGCGGCCTGTTCCTGATGATATCTATTGCATTATCAGAATTGTCAGGGAATTATGCGGGCAGCGAGGTGTTTGTCTCGTGGATAACAAATGCATGGAATGTTCTTGTTGGAGTATGGAAATGACTCATAGAAAAACAATTATTAATACCCTTTTATTGACTGCACTTTTCGGTGGCGCCACCCTGGCTCACGCCGCCGATGTCCCCGCCGGTACCAAGCTTGCTCCCGAGCAAACCCTGGTGAAAGGCAATGGTTCCGAACCCGCCACCCTGGATCCCCAGAAAGTGGAAGGTACCCCCGAATCCAACGTATTGCGCGACCTGTTCGAGGGGCTGGTCACCTCTGGCCCCAAGGGTGAGACCCTGCCCGGCGTCGCCGAGTCATGGGAAACCAAGGACAACAAACATTACGTGTTCCACCTGCGCAAGGATGCCAAGTGGTCCAACGGGGATCCCGTCACCGCGCATGACTTCGTCTTTGCCTTCCAGCGCGCGGTGGATCCCAAGACGGCCTCTCCCTACTCCTGGTACATGGAGATCCCGACCATCATCAATGCCTCCGACATCATCGCGGGCAAGAAGCCGGCCGACACCCTGGGCGTGAAGGCGGTGGACGATCACACCTTCGAGGTGCAGCTGGAGAAGGCGGTGCCTTACTTCGTCAGCATGCTCTCCCACACCACCACCTATCCGGTCCCGAAGAAGGTGATCGAGAAGTTCGGTGACAAGTGGACCCAGCCCGGCAACATGGTATCCAACGGCGCCTACGTGCTGAAGGACTGGGTGGTCAACGAGCGCGTCGACGTCGAGCGCAACCCCAACTACTGGAACAACGGCAAGACCGTCATCAACAAGGTGACCTATCTGCCCATCCAGTCCACCAACGCCGAGCTGAACCGCTATCTGGCTGGCGAAGTGGATCTGACCTACAACATGCCCATCGAACGCTTCAAGCAGATGAAGAAAGAGCTGCCGGACGAAGTAAAGGTCAGCGGCTATGTGGGCACCTACTACTACCAATACAACTTCAAGCACAAGCCGTTTGACGACGTGCGGGTGCGTACCGCCCTCTCCTATGCCATCGATCGCAACGTGATCGCCGACAAGGTGATGGGCAAGGGTGAAACCCCGGGCTATACGCTCGTGCCTGACTTTGTAGATGGCTTCAAGCCGGTGGCGCCGGCCTGGTCCAAGCTGACCCAGGCAGAGCGCGATGCCAAGGCGAAAGAGCTGCTGACCGAAGCCGGTTACGGCCCGGGCAAGCCGCTCAAGTTCGAGCTGCTCTACAACACCGACGACAACCACAAAAAGGTGGCCGTGGCCGTCGCCTCCATGTGGAAGAAGCTCGGCGTGCAGGTGAGCCTGGTGAACCAGGAGTGGAAGACCTACCTGGAGACCAAGAAGCAGGGTAACTTCGACGTGGGCCGCGCTGGCTGGATTGCGGACTACAACGAAGCCTCCTCCATGCTGGATCTGATGCAGACCACCCACGGCAACAACGACGGCAAATACTCCAACCCGACGTTCGACAAGCTGATGAGCGAGTCCCGCAACCAGGTGGATGCCGAGGCGCGCAACAAGCTCTATGTCCAGGCCGAAGAGATCCTGGCCAAGGACATGCCGATCGCCCCCATCTATCAGTACGTGACCTCCCGCATGGTCAAGCCCTACGTGGGTGGCTACCCGGCCAACCCGCTGGACAACATCTACAGCAAAGACATGTACATCGTTGCTCACTGAGTAAAGAAACAAGTCGCATAACAAGCAGGGCCCGCCAGACGGCGGGCCTTTATTACAACCGCGACCCTTTGGAAGCAGTACAGGACAGGAAATGTCTATGTTGAAATTCATCCTTAAACGTCTACTGGAAGCGATCCCGACTCTGCTGGTCTTGATCACCGTCTCCTTCTTCATGATGCGCTTCGCCCCGGGTAACCCCTTTACCAGCGAACGCGCCCTGCCGCCGGAAGTCCTGGCCAACATCGAAGCCAAATATGGCCTGGACAAGCCCATCGGCATGCAATACCTCACTTACCTCGGCAACCTGGTCCAGGGGGATCTGGGGCCTTCCTTCAAATACAAGGACTTCACCGTCAATGATCTGGTGAGCCAGGCCCTGCCTGTCTCCGCCAAGATAGGCTCGGTCGCCTTCCTGCTGGCGGTGACCCTGGGGGTCACCTTCGGGACCATTGCGGCCCTGAAACAGAACACCCTCATCGACTACCTGTTGATGTCGTCGGCCATGGCCGGGGTGGTGATCCCCGGCTTCGTGCTGGCACCGCTGCTGGTGCTCTTCTTCAGTATCTATCTGGGCTGGTTCCCGGCGGGGGGCTGGCAGGGGGGCGGCGCCCAGTTCATGGTACTGCCGGTGTTCGGCATGATGATGTACTACATCTCGGCCATCTCCCGCATCATGCGCGGCAGCATGATCGAAACCATGAACTCCAACTTCATCCGTACCGCCCGCGCCAAGGGGCTGCCCCTGCGCCACATCATCCTCAAGCACGCGCTGCGCCCGGCCATGCTGCCGGTGGTCTCCTACCTGGGACCGGCCTTCGTGGGCATCATCACCGGCTCCGTGGTCATCGAGACCATCTTCGGCCTGCCGGGGATCGGCCAGCTGTTCGTCAACGGTGCCCTCAACCGTGATTACTCCATGGTGCTCGGTCTGACCATTCTGGTCGGCGCCCTCACCATCACCTTTAACGCCGTGGTCGATATTCTCTATGCCGTCATCGATCCCAAGATCCGTTACTAAGCCGGGAGTACATCATGGTAGTCACAACTGAAAAGCGCGAAGCCGTCGAGGCGTTCGCCCAGAAAGTGGAAGTGGTGGAAGGACGCTCCCTGTGGAAGGATGCCCGTCGCCGTTTCCTGCGCAACAAGGCGGCCCTGACCAGCCTCATCATCCTGACCATCATCGGTCTGGCGGTGATCGTGGGGCCCCACCTGTCCCAGTACACGTTCGATGACCCGGACTGGGGGGCCATGCAGAGTGCCCCGGACATGGAGACCGGCCACTGGTTCGGCACCGACAGCCTGGGGCGCGACCTGTTCGTGCGTACCCTGCTCGGCGGACGCATCTCCCTGATGGTCGGCATCATGGGGGCCCTGGTGGCCGTCATCATCGGCACCCTCTACGGGGCCGCGTCCGGCTTCATCGGCGGTCGCGTCGACAGCCTGATGATGCGGGTGCTTGAGATCCTCAACGCCTTCCCCTTCATGTTCTTCGTGATCATGCTGGTGACCTTCTTCGGTCGCAATCTGGCCCTCATCTTCCTCGCCATCGGCGCGGTGAGTTGGCTCGACATGGCGCGGATCGTCCGCGGCCAGACCCTGAGTCTCAAGAGCAAGGAGTTCATCGAGGCGGCCCACGTCTGCGGCGTCTCCAAGTGGAAGATTATCACCCGCCACATCGTGCCGAACGTGCTCGGCATCGTCGCTGTCTACGCCACCCTGCTGGTGCCGGGCATGATCATGTTCGAGTCCTTCCTGAGCTTCCTGGGGCTCGGGGTACAAGAGCCCATGACCAGCTGGGGCGCCCTGCTGGATGAAGGCTCCAAGTCGATGGAAGTGGCCATCTGGCAACTCCTGTTCCCCGCCGGTTTCATGGTGGTGACCCTGTTCTGCTTCAACTTCCTCGGGGATGGTCTGCGTGATGCCCTCGATCCCAAGGATCGGTAAGACGCAAGCAATGCCGTAGGACCCGTCCGCTGGTCACATAGCGCCAGCGGGATGGGCAGGCCTGCCTCATGACAGATCGATAAGGAGTGTTTATATGAAATTACTGGATGTGAAAGATCTGCGGGTCGAGTTCAAGACCCCGGACGGCAATGTGGTGGCCGTCAACGACCTCAACTTTTCTCTTTCTGCCGGCGAAACCCTCGGGATCGTCGGGGAGTCCGGCTCCGGCAAGTCCCAGACCGCCTTTGCCATCATGGGGCTGCTGGCCAAGAACGGTGTCATCACCGGCTCGGCCAAATTTCAGGGGGACGAGATCCTGAATCTGCCGGAGCACAAGCTCAACAAGATCCGCTCCGAGAAGATCGCCATGATCTTCCAGGACCCCATGACCTCGCTCAACCCCTACATGAAGGTCAAGGATCAGCTGATGGAAGTGCTGATGCTGCACAAGGGGATGACCAAGGCTGCCGCCTTTGAGGAGTCGGTGCGCATGCTGGACGCGGTGAAGATCCCCGAGTCGCGCAAGCGGATGAACATGTACCCCCACGAGTTCTCCGGCGGCATGCGCCAGCGGGTGATGATCGCCATGGCGCTCCTGTGCCGCCCGCAGCTGCTCATCGCCGACGAGCCGACCACGGCGCTGGACGTGACGGTGCAGGCCCAGATCATGACCCTGATGAACGAGCTCAAGCGCGAGTTCAACACCGCCATCATCATGATCACCCACGACTTGGGCGTGGTGGCTGGCATCTGCGACAAGGTGCTGGTGATGTACGCAGGCCGGACCATGGAGTACGGCCGGGTCAACGATATCTTCTATCGCCCGAGCCACCCCTATACCGAAGGCTTGCTGCGCGCCATTCCCCGCCTCGACACCGAAGGGGAAGAGCTGCCCACCATTCCGGGCAATCCGCCCAACCTGCTGCGTTTGCCCACCGGCTGCCCCTTCCAGGAGCGTTGCCACCGGGTGAGCGAGATTTGTGGCCAGCAGTCTCCGATCCTGACGCCGTTCAACGACGGCCGGGAGCGGGCGTGCCACTGGGTATCAGATGCCATGATCAAGGGAGTGAACTAAATGGGTACTGACAAGAAACTGCTGCTGGAAGTGTCCGACCTCAAGGTTCACTTCCATATCAAGAGTGACAAGGCCTGGCCCTGGGCCAAGCCCTCCGCCCTGAAGGCGGTGGACGGGGTGACCCTGCGCCTCTACGAAGGAGAGACCCTGGGCGTAGTGGGGGAGTCCGGTTGCGGCAAATCCACCTTCGCCCGTGCCCTCATCGGTCTGGTACCGGCCACCGACGGCAAGGTGGTGTGGCTTGGGCAGGACTTGACCAAGCTCGAGCAGAACGCCCTGCGGGAGAAGCGCAAGGAGATCCAGATGATCTTCCAGGACCCGCTGGCCTCCCTGAACCCCCGCATGACCATAGGCGACATCATCGCCGAGCCCCTCATCACCTTCTACCCGACCCTGCCAAGGGAAGAGGTGAAGGAGAAGGTGCGCGCCATGATGACCAAGGTGGGTCTGTTGCCGAACCTGGTGAACCGTTACCCCCATGAGTTCTCCGGCGGCCAGTGCCAGCGTATCGGCATCGCCCGGGCGCTCATCCTCGAGCCCAAGATGATCATCTGTGACGAGCCGGTCTCGGCGCTGGATGTCTCCATCCAGGCTCAGGTGGTGAACCTGCTCAAATCCCTGCAAAAGGAGATGGGGCTCTCCCTCATCTTCATCGCCCACGACCTCTCCGTGGTCAAACACATCTCCGATCGGGTGCTGGTGATGTACCTGGGCAACGCGGTGGAGCTCGGGACCGGCAAGGAGATCTTCGCCAATCCCCTGCACCCCTATACCAAGGCGCTGATGTCGGCGGTCCCCATCCCGGATCCGGATCTGGAGCGCAGCAAGGTCATCCAGATCCTGGAAGGGGACTTGCCATCCCCCATGAATCCGCCCTCCGGTTGCGTGTTCCGCACCCGCTGCCCGGTGGCAGGCCCGGAGTGCGCCAAGACCCGGCCCCAGCTCGAGGGCAACTTCGACCACGCGGTTTCCTGTCTCAAGGTGGATCCGCTCTGAGAACCTGTTAACGATCTTGCTGTGAGGCCGTGATCAAGGCTCATGCGCTGTTCGGAATCCTCATGTATTCATATACATTCCGGTTCCTGCGCTGCTCTTTACCTTGTTGACGACCTCTCGCGACAGCTCGTAAACAGGTTTTAAGGAGAACCGTATCGAGAAGGGCGCGTGCTGGCGCCCTTTTTATTGCATGGGGGATAAGATGCCTCTTGGCGCCAGCGGTTGTCGCTGCTACTATCCGCCGCACAAGGGGAGTAACTTCTCGCCGGTTTGTCGTCATTACGGTGCACCCATATCCTGCAGTGCACCCGGCAGCCGGGCAGTCGATGTCAATCGGCTGTAAGTGAGACCTTGCCGAGAGGCAAGGTGTATCTGCTCCAAACGCGAACCCACTGCCTCCCGGCCGTGGGTTTTGTCGTTTTGGGAGAAGTGAAAATGGGTGAATGGTGGATGTGGACCGGTTTCTTCAGCATAGTGCTGGTCCTGTTGTGGATTGATATCCGCTTTGTCGGTGGCGGCAAGGCGCACAAGGTGTCGCTGAAAGAGGCGGGCATCTGGTCTCTCATCTGGGTCAGCGTGGCGCTCCTGTTCAACCTGGCCATCTGGCTCTGGCTGGATCACAGTGCCGGGCGCGAAATCGCGAACCAGAAGGGGCTGGAGTTTCTCACCGGCTACCTCATCGAAAAGGCTCTGGCGGTGGACAACGTCTTCGTCTGGCTGATGCTGTTCGGCTACTTCGCCATCCCGGCGGAGCTGCAGCGCCGGGTCCTGCTCTACGGGGTGCTGGGGGCCATCGTGATGCGCGCCGGCATGGTGTTCGCGGGCAGCTGGCTCATCGAGCAGTTCCACTGGATCCTCTACCTGTTCGGGGCCTTCTTGCTGCTGACCGGTGCCAAGATGCTGTGGGCGGCCGACAAGGAGCCGGATCTCGAGAACAATGCCCTGCTCGGCTGGATGCGTCGTCGCTTCAAGGTGACCGAGACGCTGGAGGGGGAGAAGTTCTTCGTCTGGCGTGACGGTGTGCGCTACGCGACCCCGCTGCTGCTCATCCTGGTGCTGGTGGAGGTGAGCGACCTCATCTTCGCGGTGGACAGTATCCCGGCCATCTTCGCGGTGACCACGGATCCCTTCATCGTGCTCACCTCCAACATCTTCGCCATCATGGGGCTGCGCGCCATGTACTTCCTGCTGGCCGGGGTGGCCGATCGCTTCGCCCTGCTCAAATACGGCCTGGCGCTGATCCTGATGTTCATCGGGGTCAAGATGTTGCTGCTCGATATCTTCAAGATACCGACCGGCATCGCCCTTGGCGTGGTGGCGCTGATCCTGCTGGCCTCCATGGGGCTGAGTCTGCTGATGACCCGCAAAAAGGCGGCGTGAACGGCGCAGTAAAAAGGGCTCCCTCGGGAGCCCTTTTTCATGTCAGCAATTTGCTTAGCGCTTGATCTTCTTGGGGTTGGTGTAGCCCCAGACGGTGTACATGTCCGCCAAGAGGGCACCGTTGTACTCCTCCAGATCAGATTGTTTCACCTCGGCATCACCCTGGCGTCCGAACAGGACCACCTCGTCACCGGGTTTGAGCCCCTTGATGTCGGTGACGTCCACCATGGTGGTGTTCATGGAAGTCTTGCCCACGACGGGGGCCTTCTGGCCATGGATCAGCACATAGGCCTTGTTGCTCATGGCGCGGCGGTAGCCGTCGGAGTAGCCCATCGGCAGGTTGGCGAGCCAGGAGTCGCGCTTGAGGGTGAAGGTGCGGTCATAGCCGACGGTGTTGCCCGCCGGGTAGTGGTTGACGGAGGCGACCTGGGTCTTGAACGCCATCACCTTCTTGTACTCGGTGTAGGAGGGAATGGTGTCGCCATAGATGATGCCGCCCGGGCGCACCATGTCAAAGTAGGCTTCCGGCACTTCCAGGGTGGCGAAGGAGTTGGCGGCGTGGATGGTGAGCTTGCTGCGATCCAGCTTGCCGGCGTCGATCAGCCACTGGTAGTCCAGCTTGAACTGGGCCAGCCCCAGCTTGACGTCCTCTTTCTCCTCCACCGGGAAGTGGGTCATGATGCCGACCGGGGTGATCCCCTTGAGCTTGAGCATGGCCAGGGCATCGGCCTTGGCATCGTCCTGGCGCAGATCGATGCCGTTGCGGCTCATGCCGGCGGAGTTCAGGCCGATGTGCACCGGGATGTTGGTGTGATGGCGCTGGGCGATGTCGGCGATCCCCTTGGCGCTCTCCAGGCTGCCGATGAGCTCTTCCAGCTTGTAGGGCAGGGCCTGCTCCACTTCATCCGGGGTGGCGGCACGCACCCGCATCAGGCGACCTTCGAAGCCCTTCTCGCGGGCAACACGTGCTTCTTCGTTGCTGGCGATGCCGATGCAGGGGATGCCTGCCTTGACCACCGAGGGGACCAGCAGGTCGATGCCGTGACCGTAGGCGTCCGCCTTCATGATGGCGCAGATCTGCGGGCCCTTGTCACCGAGGCGATTCTTCAGGGTCTGGATGTTGTGCTCGAAGGCACCGAGATCCACTTCCAGCCAGGCGTTGGCGGCGGTCTGTTCCTGACCGTTGCGGTGGTCGTCGGCGAGCGGCAGATAGGGGGCGGCTACCGCCTGGCCGGCCAGCAGGCCAAAGATCAGGGTCGCGAGCAGTGTTTTCTTGTGCATGGGGCAAGTCCTTTCTTATTGTCTTGAGTTGAGGCTGGGCTCATCGCTGAGGCGAGCTGCGGCAGGGCTGGTCATAGCATGTTGCTATGCTAATGATATATTTCACTTTTTATCCAGATGCCGACTCTGGGAGTGTATCTCAACGGCGTCAATCGTGGCACGTGTTGCAGGAAGAAAATATGAAGCTGACGTTGCGGATTCCACCGCTGCTGCTGTTCGTCGTCATCGTGCTCGCCATGTGGCTGGGGCGGGGCGAGGGGAGGGCAGCGCCCCTGTGGCTGGTGCTGGTCGCCACGCTGTGGCTGGCGGGAGCCCTGCTGGGGGGCGGCGCGCTTCTGCATTTCTGGCAGCAGCGCACCACTGTGCACCCCCAGCGGCTGGAGAGCAGCCGGGTACTGGTGACCCGGGGCGTCTATCGCATCAGCCGCAATCCCATGTACCTGGGGCTGCTCTGCTGGACCCTGGCGCTGGCGTGCTATCTGGGAGGCATGGCAGTGTGGCTCGGGCCGCTGCTGCTCTGGGGCTGGCTTACCCGCTTCCAGATCCTGGCGGAGGAGCAGGCGCTGCGGCGACAATTCGGCGATGCCTATGACGACTATTGCCGGCAGGTCAGGCGCTGGTGCTGAGGCGCGGTGTGCCCCATCAGGCATATGGCAACGGCCCGCATAGGCGGGCCGTTGCCATGGGGGTCAGGGGATCACGCCTTGGCGGTGTCCACCTCGCCGAGGGGGGCGGTCTCCCCCAGGCTGTCTTCGCTCTTGGCCACCACGCTCGCGGCGATGGCGTTGCCCAGCACGTTGGTGGCGGAGCGCCCCATGTCGAGGAAGTGGTCGATACCGAGCAGCAGCAGGATGCCCGCTTCCGGGATGTGGAACTGGTTGAGGGTGGCGGCAATCACCACCAGGGAGGCGCGGGGCACCCCGGCCATTCCCTTGGAAGTAACCATCAGCAGCAGCAACATGGTGATCTGCTGGGCCGTTGAGAGCTCGATGCCATAGGCCTGGGCGATGAACATCACCGCGAAGGTGCAGTACATCATGGAGCCGTCCAGGTTGAAGGAGTAGCCCATGGGGAGCACGAAGCTGGCGATGCGCTTGTCACAGCCAAATTTCTCCAGCCTGTCCAGGGTCTTGGGGTAGGCGGCCTCGGAGCTGGCGGTGGAGAAGGCGAGCAGGATGGGCTCGCGGATGAGGGCGAGCAGGGTCAGGATGCGGCGGCGGATGAAGAGGCTGCCCATGGCGATGAGCAGCAGCCAGAGGCAGCCGAGCGCCAGATAGAACTGGGCCATGAAGGTGCCATAGGTGGCGAGGATGCCGAGCCCCTCCTTGGCGACCATGGCGGCGATGGCGCCAAACACCGCGAACGGGGCGAAGTTCATCACGTAGCCGGTCACCTTGAGCATGATCTCGGCGCCGCTGGCCATCAGCTTGACCACGGGCTTGGCGTCGTCCCCCAGGGCGGCGGCGGCCAGCCCGAAGAAGAGGGAGAAGACCACGATCTGCAGGATCTCGTTGGTGGCCATCGCCTCGACCACGCTTTTCGGGATGGCGTGGGTCACGAAATCCTTGAGGGAGATGGCGGTGGCAACCACGCCGGAGCTGGCGCCGTCATCGGGCAGGGAGAGGGAGAGCCCCACCCCAGGTTGCATCAGGTGGACCATGACCAGCCCCAGGGTCAGGGACATCAGGGAGGCGAGCATGAACCAGCCCAGGGTCTTGACGCCGATGCGGCCCACGGTGCGGGTGTCGCCCATCTTGGCGATACCGACCACGAGCGTGGTGAACACCAGGGGGGCGATGATCATCTTGATGAGGCGCAGGAAGATGTCGGTCAGCAGGGTGATGTCATCGGCAAAGCCAGCGGCCTGTGCGGGCGCGAGCAGGCGATAACCCTGCCCGGTCACGATGCCAAGCAACATCGCAATGAGGATGGCAACGGTCAACTTGTTCATTTTCATGGGGGAGTTCCGGTTTCGATAGGTGCAATGCCTGTGCAGGCGGCGAGGGGCCGCCTCAGTCCTTTTTTTTGTGATCCGGGCGGTGGAATCCAGACAGCCGGTGTGCTGGAGCATGCCTAATCGCGAAGGGGAAATCCAGTGACTTGTTTCGGAGTTTTGCGCTGTTGTTAGCTGCATTTGATATGCATCTTGTGATTTATTTGTATTAATCGCTGTTTATTTTAATTTTTGCGAGATAAACGGCTTCCATGCTCTGTGCGTCCCGGGGGCTGGCCTCCAGGGTGAAGACGAGCAGGGCCGAGGTGCGATGTTCCACCTGCATGTCGTCCATGAAGGTGTCTGGCTCGTACTCGTCGAACCCGAATTGGGGGCGGGTCGGGGTGACCCTGACGGCATCCCGCGACAGGGTCAGCGTCTCGACCTGAATCCAGGGGTATCCCTTTGCCAGTGCCACCTCACCGGCCCGCTTGAGCACGTATTTGCGCGCCGTTTCCCTGTCCACCAGATCGTTGCCCACAAACTCCAGTTGCCAGCGGGCCGGGCCAAGCTGGGTCTGTGAAAAACCGGTCTGGCCATTCCAGAACGATTTTTCACTGTCATAGGCGGTGGCGCAGCCCGCGAGCTGGCCGACCAGCAGGGCGCTGAGGGCAAGGGTGCAGAAAGTACGAAGGGAAGGCAACATGATGCGGGCCGCTTGGCAAAGGGGGTTTTACTACAGCACAAAGGGATCGGAGAGACAATCGCGGTGGAAGACCATAGCGGAAGACCATAAAAGAAAAGGCCTTGTCGTCTGACAAGGCCTTTCTCGGGGAATTTGGTCGGTGTGAGAGGATTCGAACCTCCGACCCTCTACACCCCATGCAGATGCGCTACCTGGCTGCGCTACACACCGACGGAGTCAGCTCGGCTGACGGGGAGGGAGTTTATGGAGATGCCCCGACCCTGTCAACAGGGGAAATTCAGGTTCGAGATCGTTTGCCTGCTTTGCGAGCAACTTCGGATCAAAGTGCGACCAGCGGTGCATTTTGTCGGCACCTCACCGCTGTCTTGCAGGAAAAACGGCCACCCGGAGGCGGCCGTTTGGCGTGATGCTCTCAAGTCGAGATCAGCGGTTGAAGATCAAGCGCATGCCCAATACCTTGTCGGTGACCTGACCGTTCTGCCAGGCAATCTGGCCGTTCACCAGGGTCATCTCAAGCAGGGCGCGCTGGAAGCGGTCATCATCCAGATCAGCGGTTGAAGGTGAGACGCTTGCCCAATACCTTGTCGGTGACTTGGCCGTTCTGCCAGGCTATTTGCCCGTTCACCAGGGTCATCTCGATGGTGCTCTGGAAGCGGTAGCCGTTGAACGGGGACCAGCCGCACAGGTAGAGCAGGTTGCTGTCGGTGACCACATAGGGCTTGCCGAGATCCAGCAGCACCAGGTCGGCGAAGTAGCCTTCCCGGATGTAGCCGCGATCCTGCACCTGGAAGCGCTCGGCCACCGCATGGGAGGTCTTCTTGACGATGGTTTCCAGGCTGAAGACCCCGTTGTGGTAGAGCTCCAGCAGCGCCTGCAGGGAGTGCTGCACCAAGGGCACGCCGGACGGCGCCTTGAAGTAGCTGTTCTGCTTCTCTTCCCAGGTGTGGGGGGCGTGGTCGGTGGCGATGATGTCGAGCACGTCGTTGCGCACCGCATCCAGCAGGGCGTGCTGGTCGGCAGCGCTCTTCACCGCCGGGTTGCACTTGATCTGGCTGCCCAGGGTGTCGTAGTCCGCCTCGTTGAAGAAGAGGTGGTGGACGCACACTTCGGCGGTGATGTTCTTGTCCTTGAGATCCTTCAGATCCGGGGTGGCGGTAAAGAGTGAGAGCTCTTTCGCCGTGGTCAGGTGCAGCACGTGCAGCTTGGCGCCGTACTGCTTGGCCAGGGAGACCGCCATGCTGGAGGATTTGTAGCAGGCGTCCGCGCTGCGGATGCGGCCGTGCTCGCGCATGGGCACGTCTTCGCCCCACTTGGCGCGAGCTTCGTCTTCCAGCACCTTGATGGACGGGGTGTCCTCGCAGTGGGTGACGATCATCACCGGGCTCTCGCGGAAGATGGCTGCCAGGGTCTCCTGGTTGTCCACCAGCATGTTGCCGGTGGAGGCCCCCATGAAGATCTTGATGCCGCAGGACTGCTTGGGATCGAGCTTCTTGATCTCTTCCAGGTTGTCGTTGGTGGCACCCAGGTAGAAGCTGTAGTTGGCGGCGGCGGAGTTGGCGGCGATCTGGTATTTGGCTTCGAGGGCGTCGATGGTGGTGGTCTGGGGATTGACGTTGGGCATTTCCATGAAGCTGGTGGTGCCACCGGCCACGGCGGCCCGGGATTCACTGGCGATGGTTCCCTTGTGGGTCAGGCCGGGCTCCCGGAAGTGGACCTGATCATCGATCATCCCGGGGATGAGATGACGGCCCGTTGCATCGATCACCACGGCATCGGGGGCACTGATGTCCGGGGCGACGCGGGCGATCCGCTCACCCTCGATCAGGACGTCGGAGGCATAGATGCGGCCTTCGTTGACCAGGGTGGCATTCTTGATAAGCAATTTGTTCATGGGGGGTTCCAGTTCCTTTGCCGGGAATTGTGGGGGTTGACTATTTATCTAATAAATCAATCGCTTACTGTTGGATCTTTTTTTCTTGGGGCGTCATTGGGGCAAAAAGGCCTTTTGATTGCATCTGCTCCCAGATCCTGACCGCCTCAGATTTGCTCGCCGAGGCGATCCACTTTCCGTAGACGGATTGTAACATTTCAAGGTCAGCGTGACCCATTTGCGCTGCAATATACGCGAGATTTCCATGCGACGTCAGGTTCCAACTAGCAAACGTATGCCTAAGTTGATAGAAGCGTCGGTATCTTACTCCGGCTCTCCTAATGATGTTGCTCCAGGCATGAGACACCCCGGCGGCGGTGAAGAACTCCTTGGCGTGTGGAACATGGGGGCCCGTCACCTTAGGCGTGAATACCGGCCTGATGCTCTGGCGCTCGATACGACCGTTCATGTCCACATCTACCGACACCACAGCACGCATGAACGACAATGCCATCTGTGACCTGAGAGCTGCGATCACGGGCGGTTGCAGATCAACCTCCCGGGGCTCGTTGGTCTTGGGCAGTTTGAAATAGTCCGATTCGTTACTGATGTTCCTGCTGATGACCATGACCCCTTTTTCGAGGTCGATGTCCTCCCAAGCAAGAGCCCTCAACTCGCCTGTTCTAAGGCCAGTATAGATGGCAAGGGTGATCATGTTTCGTTGCTGCTCGTGGGAGCAGGCTTCCAGCAGCCGGGTGTATTCATCATATTCGAAAGGGTCTGCCGGTGAGGTTTTTCTGGTGGTGACGGGCCTCACTCCTCCCGTGAGTCTTGCTGCATCCGCAAGTAAGTTGTTCTTCTCACACCAGCGAAGTAACTGCCTGAATCGCCCAAGGTAGGTGACGATGGAGTTGGGTTTGAGTGAGATGTGCAGCTCATTGCGGATCAGCTCTATGTCCTTGGGCATCAGCGTTGAGACCTGTCGGTCCTTACCCAGGACATTGATGCACGCCTCAATGGCGAACGGGTAGCCATGACGAGAGGTAGGCTTCAGCATAGGTTTGTGAAGCCGCCAGAAATCCTGATAGGCCTCCCAGATGGTGACGTTTCGCCGGCTTCCTCCAAATCGAGTCAGTGCTGAGCTGTCAGGGAAATGATGTGCGTAGCTGAAGGTACCGATCGCAATCTCATGCTTGATGGTTGCGAGCTTGTTGGTGGCAAACTTCACGTTCGCCTTGGTGATGGGGAGGTCGAGGACCTCCCGGCAGCGCGCCCGTTTATAGGTGAAGGTAATGCGCAGCTTTTTGCCATGAACCTCCAATCCAGTGACTCCAGCCACTAGATCATCATGTTTGACTCGACCCACTTGTCATACTCCGCAACGTTGTAACGAATCTGGTTATCCGGGGCTCGGCACCATACCCGCCCTTCCGGCCACTCTCCTTTTAAGCGCCGTCCCTCGGCGGCTTTTTCTGTCATGCCTGTCAGTTCGGCGAATAACTTCGGCCTCACCCACCTGGCACATGGGTAGACGAATTGCTGCATTTGTTGGTCCTCATTAGTCTGGTTATTTCATCCCGGCCTGCTCGGTTGTAGAGGAAGCATTCAACCTGCTTCCTGCTGCTGACCGCCTGGTCAAGACGGTACTCCCCGAACGCCGGGCGTTTGAGTTGGTGCTGGTTGGCCAGCCGTCCAATGGCCTGGGCACTGACCCCCAGCTCCTTGCCCAGGTCGGTGGCGCTCCAGAGCTGGCCGGCAACCCGGGGAGCTTCGATGGGCAGGTCGAAGTGCGCCAGGATGCGCCCTATCTCGGCGAGTTTGGCCGAACGGGAAAGGGTGGGGGAGCGCAAGGTGCTGACCAGGTCGTTGAGTAGCTGGCTATCCTGGTCGATGGTCAGTTGAAGTTGCTGCATGGCGTGGCCCTCCTGTCCCAGAGGATGGGGCGCCGATTGAGTTGAAGGAAGGGCCGCTATTCAGTGCTGCAGACTGGTTTCATGAAAACGAGCCAGTGCGTGAGGCCGTTGCGGCCACTGGGGTGCCCAAATAATGGCTTGATGTCAGTGAGTGCCAATACCTCCCCAACTTTGACCTGGGTTTCGTTCCACTTGAAGATAAGCACGCCGTCAGGCGCCAGAACTCGGAAGCACTCGGCGAAGCCTCGGCGTAGGTCATCGCGCCAATCTGGGCCGAGTTTCCCGTATTTCGCGGCAAGCCAGCTCTTGGGCCCTGCTCGTGTGAGGTGCGGCGGGTCGAACGCGACCAGCTTGAATGTGTAATCTGGATATGGGAGTGCCCTGAAGTCCAGTTGTACATCGGGCTCAATACGGAGCGTGCGTGTGCCATCCAGGTTTCCGTGTGAGCGGTCTGTGACGGTCAGCACCTCATTGCGCTGGTCGCCGAAAACTACGTCAGGATGCTCGCGGTCGAACCACATCATCCGCCCGCCGCAACACGGATCCAGCACTCTTTTTCCGCCGGCAGATTCACTCCCCATGCCATCCCCCTGCAGCCACAGCCGCCACCGGCAGAGTGTTACCGGCCGGCGCCAGCAGTTTTTCAAAGTCAATATTCACGGTAGGTCCTCAATGAAAAGCCCCGGGGTGTCCGGGGTTTTGGTTAAGCACGCCAGCCGCGGTACCCGATAAAGCCAGGCGCCAGCACCTGCCGGAGGGGCAGGACGGGTAGGTGGGCTATCAGGGTCTTGAGCTGGGGATTATCTGGTTGGCTGTCGATGGTGACACGGGCACCGGGATTGATGAGTAGATATCGCTCCCTCACGTTCACCGCCTCTTCTAGGGTTAACCCTGTTTGGATAATTGGTTCTCTGAAGCGCACCCATTCATTCCTCGCCGCCCAGAGCGGCAAGCAGGGCCGGGATGAACTGGGAAAGCTCGGCGGTAACCAGGGCGAAGTCGGCGTCCAGGCGTGCGGCCGGATCTTCGCTGGCAATGTCGTCGTTCTGCTCGCGCATGTCCTCGCTGAACTTGAGGCGCTTGATGGAGAGGTCGTCGCCCAGTACAAAGCTGAGGCGCTCACCCCAGTTCAGGGCCAACTTGGTGACCAGCTTGTCGTTGGCGAGGTGGTTTTTTACCTCGTCGGTCATCAGGTCTTGCTGTTTGAAGCGGGCGATCCCGCCGTGCTCCATGGCGCTGCGCAGCTCGGATTCATCCTCCAGGGTGAAAGCTGCTGGCAGATTTCCCTCTTGCAGCCATGCGGTCATGGTGATCTCGGGTGGGTTCTTGAGCGCCACCGGCACCACCGGCAGGCTGCCAATGGACTTGCGAAGCAGAGCCAGCACATCGTCCGCCTTCTTGGCGGAGGAGGCATCGACCATAAGCAGGCCGTCGGCCGGGTTGATCCAGGCGAAGGTGTTGGCGGTACGGCTGAACGCCCGGGGCAGCAGGGTGTGCAGCAGCTCCTCCTTGAGCGCTTCCTTCTCTTTCTTCTTGAGGGCGCGGCCCTGCTCGTACTCGATGGCCTCCACCTTCTCTGCCAGCGCTTCCTTGATGACGGCGGTCGGCAGGATCTTGTCCTCGCGGCGGGCGCACAGCAGGATCTGGCCGTTGGCGGCATGGGTCAGGGT
>NZ_JBFODR010000050.1:0-4606 GCF_040908425.1 Aeromonas sp. R2-1 | reverse complement strand
GCCCCTGACCAGGGCAGAAGTGAGGCGCCTGACCAGCGCGTAAGAACGACAAAGCCCGCACAAGGCGGGCTTTGAAGGACTGGGGTACCACCCCAATCGGATGTTGCCAGGGGACCAACCCTAGCAACAGGACCCAGCATGACGAATCACGTGGGAATTAGCGAGGACCAACTCGCCAATAGGAGTGAATGTACCATGACCAAGCGCATTTTTTCCAGGGCCGCGAAACGTGCAGACCAGATTGTAACTGCCATCGCTGACCGCCTTAACGGCAACGCCGCCCGCCGCCGAGCCATCAAGCAGCGCCTGCACCTGGCCATGATGGCCACCGAGCAGCACCACATCGTCGCCGCCCGCGCAGCCCAGAAGCGCACCGCCGGCATCACCAAGCACAGCGCCCTCCTCCACTGGCGGGCCGAGTTCCACCGCAACGCCATCTGACCCGGGTCTGGCGCTTCCCTCATAGCGCCGTAGCCAAAGCCTCTTTCTCAAGCACCGCAAGGATGCTTTGGCTTCGCTCACGCCAAATTCGGCTGGGCTCGCTCTTTAACAACCAGGACAGGGCCGTCACCGCACGCAATCTGCTGGCCCGGCAGATCCCCGCTAACCCGTTCAAACCGGAATGCGGGGCTGGAAGGTGACACGGTGCCGGCTTGCGAGCCGGTATCCGAAGGTGGCTCTGGTGTAGCCGTGGCCGCCTTCGGATAACCACCACAGGACCCAGACCATGAAAAAGCGTACCGACCAAAGCAACATGACCATCCCTCCGCTCAATGATGCTTGCCGCAAGCGCCTGCGCCAGTTGCGTGAACGCCTCGGCTTCAGCCGGCCGGAGTTCGCCGACAAGTTGGGCATCCCGGCAACCACGCTCAAGAACTACGAGCTGAACTACCGGGAAATCAGCGGCGGCACCCTGCTGTTGATAGTGCAGCACCCCGAGCTCTCAGCCCACTTCACCTGGTTGACCACTGGCCAGGGTGAGCTTCCTGCTGTCGCGATGGAAATGTAGTCATGGCAACAGGCATCCAACATCGCCATTCCGAAAGGGGGCCAGAGCTTGCACCAAAGCCTTGCACCATCCCTGAGCCCTTGCTCATAGGCCCCCCTACCCCGCTGCAGATCATCAACCAACGTCAATTTCGCATCATCACCGAATCCCGCGATCGCATGGATAAAGCAAAAGCGTGCGCGATGGAAAAAGCACTGGCTGCGATGGACGAACTGTTCAACAAACGAGGACCAACCATGGAAAACATTCACCCCAAAAGCGAGATTGCCGAAGCAGTTATCAGCAAGTTTGAACCTGCTGGCCCCGGCATTTACCACGGGATTCCCGGCGATGCCTACCACGGCGGGCCGGGTTTATCCAAGAGCGGCTTAGACTGGGCCTTGGTGTCTGGCCAGCACTACCACTACTACCAGATTGAAGGCCACGACCAGAAGCAAACAGCAGCCCTTCGTGAGGGCAAGATCCTTCACAAGGTCGTGCTTGAGTTCGATGACTTCAACAGCGAGTTCATCGTTGAGCCCGAATGGCCTGCTCATGCCCTGGCTGGTGCAGAACAGATGAAGGCCGTAATTCAGGGATACAACGATAGCCTCGAGCAGAAACCTGCAATCGAGGAACTGGTCCAGGCCATCGAGGAACACAACAGCAAGCTGCCAAAACCCATAGATGCAGGAAAGGGAGTGGGTGAACACGAAGCTGCCTATGAGCTGCTGCCAGAAGCATTCCAGACCCTGGGCGAAGATGACAAGCGCACTGGCGCAGCGCTCAAAGCCTGCATCAAGGCTTACAATGAGAGCCTGCCAAAGCCCATCAAAACGTCCGGCGGCTATCAAGCCGTGCTCGAGAATTTTGCCCTGCTGGGTATCCAGCAGGCAGAGCGAGCTGCACATATCAATGCCCTACCCAGCACACTCCCCTTGAATGGCACTAAAGCGGAAATGGCCGAGCGGATCCGCACTTTCAACCCTGATGCTGTGTTCCTCGATGAGCTCAAGGAGCAATTCATGCAAGAGGCCGGCGGACGCGAGGTGTTGACGGCCAACGAGTATCAGCATGCCCTTCGATATCGAGAGGCAGTCATGGCTCATCCCGAGGCTGCTGTGCTGCTGGATGAAGGAGTTGCAGAGTCCAGTCTCTACTGGCATCACTCCGAAACCAAAGCCCTGCTCAAGTGCCGGCCAGACTGGATGCGCCCGGATCATGTCCTGGTTGACCTCAAGTTCGTGCGCAATGCCAGCCCCAGCGGATTCGCCCGCGATGGTAGCTCCCACAACTATCACGTGCAGGATGCCCACTACTCCGATGGCTATGAAACCCTGACTGGCCACAAGCCTAGCTTCGTTTTCATCGCAGTTGAGAAAGATGGTCCGCTGGGGCGTGATGTGTTCAAGCCCATTCTGGTTGGCGTCTACTACTACGGTCAGGACGACCAGCGCCGGGCGCTGGAGCTGCGCAACATGGCTGTGCGTAATGTGGTCCGCTGGAGCCAAGACAATTACTGGCCCGGACACGACGGTATGGGGGAGATTGTCGTCCCTTCCTTCCAAGCCAATGCAGAGCGCCTGGCCCTCAATGAAGATGAGAGTGGCATCGTGCTTACTCAGTCCACTGACGCAGGACGGCCACTTGACGCCCTTCCTGACTCCCTTTTTGGTAGCGAGGCAGCATGATGAACAACCAAGTTGCAACCCAAGAATCCAGCCAGGTCTTTGCCAATGAACGTGGGCAAGCAAACATGCTGAACCTGATGATGAACGTCGATTTCATGGCGAGCATCGACAAGATGGCTGACATGATGGCCAGCGGAAAGACCACCGTTCCCCAGCACTTACGTGGGAACAAAGCTGACTGCTTTGCAATCTGCCTGCAGGCCATCCAGTGGGGGATGAATCCGTTCCCCGTTGCGCAGAAGACCCATCTGGTCAATGGCACGCTCGGTTATGAAGCTCAGCTGGTCAACGCGATTGTGGTCAACTCCGGTGCGATCAAGGGACGCTTTGACTACGAGTTCTTCGGCCCCTGGGAGCGAGTGATCGGTAAATTCAAGGTGATCCGAAAAGAGAAAGATGGGAAGCCTGTCGAGTATCGTGTGCCTGACTGGACCTTTGCCGATGAGGCGGGTTGCGGGGTCAAAATCATCGCTCACCTTTCCAACGGCCAATCCCGTGAAGTGACCCTGTTGCTCCAACAGGCCCGCACTCGAAACTCCACTCTTTGGGCAGATGACCCCAAGCAACAGCTTGCATATCTGGGTGTCAAACGCTGGGCAAGGCTCTACACCCCCGATGTAATCCTGGGGGTTTACTCTGTCGATGAATTGGAGGAGATCGACGTGACGCCCCCAGGTAACGGCCCACAAGGTGGCAATGACGCAAAGGCGTCGCTTGCCCAAAAAGCTGCGGAGCGACGCGCTCAGCAGCAAAACGGCCAGGTCATCGAGGGGGAAGCACAAATCGTCGCGGCGGTAAGTGAACCTGTTTCAGGCAACACCCAAAATGCAGACGACCCCGCCCCCGAGAAAGATCTCGAGGCAGAAGATTTGCTCGCCGAGATCCTGTTCAAAATGGATCAAGCCCAGTCTGGTTCAGAGATGAAACAACTGGTCAGCGAGGTAAGTTCGCTGGGTCCCCGGCTCACTGACGATCAGAAGAAGTCAGCATCAGCCATCTACCAGAAAAACGTTGACCGCCTCGGTCTCGCGACCAGGAAAGCTGCGTAACAGTTCAAAAAGCCCCTTCGATCAACGGGGCTTCCAATTTACGAGGACCAACATGCAAGCCACTGAAAACCCCTACTGCGGCGCAGTAGTCATCGGGTTGGGTGTCGTCATGCCCGATCCCAAGCAGCCCGGCAGGTTCATCCTGCCCGGCGGCTCGACCTGCGACCGACAAACTGCCGAGGCCGCAGCCAAGAAGATTCACGACCTGCAGACCAAGAAAGCCCGCAACTAACCAACAACAGGACCCAGACCATGTGGTTTAAAAACCTTCAAGTTTACCGTTTCACCCGCCCGTTCGAGTTGACCGCCGAACAGCTGGAAACCCAACTGGAGGCGTGTGCCTTCACCCCCTGCGGCAGCCAGGATATTTCCCGCTTTGGCTGGACCCGACCCTTCGGCAAGCTCGGCCACACCCTGACCCATGCCGCCAACGGCCAGATCCTGCTGTGCGCCCGCCGCGAGGACAAGATCCTGCCGACCGCCGTCATCAAGGAAGCGCTGGCAGAGAAGGTGGAGGCCATCGAGTACGAGCAGGGCCGCGCCCTCAAGAAGAAAGAGAAGGAAGCGCTCAAGGAGGAGCTGCTGCACACCCTGCTGCCCCGGGCGTTCAGCCGTACCGCCAACACCTTCGCCTGGATCAACCCGGCCGACGGCCTGCTTATGGTCGATGCCTCCTCCGCCAAGAAGGCGGACGATGTGCTGGCTCTGCTTCGCAAGTCCATTGGCAGCCTGCCGGTGGTGCCGGTGGCGCTCAAGAACCCACCCGAGATCACCATGACCGCATGGCTGCAAGAGGGAAATCTGCCAGCAGCTTTCACCCTGGAGGATGAATCCGAGCTGCGCAGCGCCATGGAGCACGGCGGGATCGCCCGCTTCAA
>NZ_JBFODR010000005.1:0-2831 GCF_040908425.1 Aeromonas sp. R2-1 | reverse complement strand
CGACACTTCTTGGGGTTGTATGGTTAAGTGACTAAGCGTACATGGTGGATGCCTTGGCAGTCAGAGGCGATGAAGGACGTACTAACCTGCGATAAGCCGTGAGCAGTCGGTAAGAGACATTACGACTCACGGATTTCCGAATGGGGAAACCCACTTAGCATAAGCTAGGTATCGCTGCGTGAATACATAGCGTAGCGAGGCGAACCGGGAGAACTGAAACATCTAAGTACCCCGAGGAAAAGAAATCAACCGAGATTCCCTCAGTAGCGGCGAGCGAACGGGGATTAGCCCTTAAGCATCTTGGAAGTTAGTGGAACGGTCCTGGAAAGGCCGGCGATACAGGGTGATAGCCCCGTACACGAAAACAACCTTGATGTGAAATCGAGTAGGGCGGGACACGTGACATCCTGTCTGAATATGGGGGGACCATCCTCCAAGGCTAAATACTCCTGACTGACCGATAGTGAACCAGTACCGTGAGGGAAAGGCGAAAAGAACCCCTGTGAGGGGAGTGAAATAGAACCTGAAACCGTGTACGTACAAGCAGTGGGAGCCCTTCGGGGTGACTGCGTACCTTTTGTATAATGGGTCAGCGACTTACATTTTGTAGCGAGGTTAACCGTATAGGGGAGCCGTAGGGAAACCGAGTCTTAACTGGGCGTCTAGTTGCAAGGTGTAGACCCGAAACCGGGTGATCTAGCCATGGGCAGGTTGAAGGTTGAGTAACATCAACTGGAGGACCGAACCCACTAACGTTGCAAAGTTAGGGGATGACCTGTGGCTGGGGGTGAAAGGCCAATCAAACTCGGAGATAGCTGGTTCTCCCCGAAAGCTATTTAGGTAGCGCCTCGGACGAATACTACTGGGGGTAGAGCACTGTTTGGGCTAGGGGGTCATCCCGACTTACCAACCCCATGCAAACTCCGAATACCAGTAAGTACTATCCGGGAGACACACGGCGGGTGCTAACGTCCGTCGTGAAGAGGGAAACAACCCAGACCGCCGGCTAAGGTCCCAAAGTTCTGGTTAAGTGGGAAACGATGTGGGAAGGCTCAGACAGCTAGGATGTTGGCTTAGAAGCAGCCATCATTTAAAGAAAGCGTAATAGCTCACTAGTCGAGTCGGCCTGCGCGGAAGATGTAACGGGGCTCAAACCAGGCACCGAAGCCGCGGATTCACGCTAAGCGTGAGTGGTAGGGGAGCGTTCTGTAAGTCTGCGAAGGTGTGTCGAGAGGCATGCTGGAGATATCAGAAGTGCGAATGCTGACGTAAGTAACGATAAAGGGGGTGAAAAGCCTCCTCGCCGGAAGACCAAGGGTTCCTGTCCAACGTTAATCGGGGCAGGGTGAGTCGACCCCTAAGGTGAGGCCGAAAGGCGTAATCGATGGGAAGCAGGTTAATATTCCTGCACGACTTGTAATTGCGATGGGGGGACGGAGAAGGCTAGGTGGGCCAGGCGACGGTTGTCCTGGTGAAAGTGCGTAGGTGGTGTTTCTAGGCAAATCCGGAGACACAACACTGAGACACGAGACGAACGCACCACGGTGCGGAAGCCATTGATGCCCTGCTTCCAGGAAAAGCCTCTAAGCTTCAGATTACAAGTCATCGTACCCCAAACCGACACAGGTGGTCGGGTAGAGAATACCAAGGCGCTTGAGAGAACTCGGGTGAAGGAACTAGGCAAAATAGAACCGTAACTTCGGGAGAAGGTTCGCTCTTGATGGTGAAGTCCCTTGCGGATGGAGCTGTCGGGAGTCGCAGTGACCAGATGGCTGGGACTGTTTATCAAAAACACAGCACTCTGCAAACACGAAAGTGGACGTATAGGGTGTGACACCTGCCCGGTGCCGGAAGGTTAATTGATGGGGTTAGCGCAAGCGAAGCTCTTGATCGAAGCCCCGGTAAACGGCGGCCGTAACTATAACGGTCCTAAGGTAGCGAAATTCCTTGTCGGGTAAGTTCCGACCTGCACGAATGGTGTAACCATGGCCATGCTGTCTCCACCCGAGACTCAGTGAAATCGAATTCGCCGTGAAGATGCGGTGTACCCGCGGCTAGACGGAAAGACCCCGTGAACCTTTACTACAGCTTGGCACTGAACATTGAACCTACATGTGTAGGATAGGTGGGAGGCTTTGAAGGCGTGACGCCAGTTGCGCTGGAGCCGTCCTTGAAATACCACCCTTGTATGTTTGATGTTCTAACGCAGGGCCCTGAATCGGGCTCGCGGACAGTGCCTGGTGGGTAGTTTGACTGGGGCGGTCTCCTCCCAAAGAGTAACGGAGGAGCACGAAGGTTGGCTAATCCTGGTCGGACATCAGGAGGTTAGTGCAATGGCATAAGCCAGCTTAACTGCGAGACGGACAGGTCGAGCAGGTACGAAAGTAGGTCATAGTGATCCGGTGGTTCTGAATGGAAGGGCCATCGCTCAACGGATAAAAGGTACTCCGGGGATAACAGGCTGATACCGCCCAAGAGTTCATATCGACGGCGGTGTTTGGCACCTCGATGTCGGCTCATCACATCCTGGGGCTGAAGTCGGTCCCAAGGGTATGGCTGTTCGCCATTTAAAGTGGTACGCGAGCTGGGTTCAGAACGTCGTGAGACAGTTCGGTCCCTATCTGCCGTGGGCGTTGGATGATTGAAGGGAGTTGCTCCTAGTACGAGAGGACCGGAGTGAACGAACCTCTGGTGTTCGGGTTGTCACGCCAGTGGCACTGCCCGGTAGCTAAGTTCGGAATCGATAACCGCTGAAAGCATCTAAGCGGGAAGCGAGCCCTGAGATGAGTCATCCCTGACCCCTTGAGGGTCCTAAAGGGCCGTTGGAGACC
>NZ_JBFODR010000049.1:0-8581 GCF_040908425.1 Aeromonas sp. R2-1 | reverse complement strand
TTGAAGCGGGCGATCCCGCCGTGCTCCATGGCGCTGCGCAGCTCGGATTCATCCTCCAGGGTGAAAGCTGCTGGCAGATTTCCCTCTTGCAGCCATGCGGTCATGGTGATCTCGGGTGGGTTCTTGAGCGCCACCGGCACCACCGGCAGGCTGCCAATGGACTTGCGAAGCAGAGCCAGCACATCGTCCGCCTTCTTGGCGGAGGAGGCATCGACCATAAGCAGGCCGTCGGCCGGGTTGATCCAGGCGAAGGTGTTGGCGGTACGGCTGAACGCCCGGGGCAGCAGGGTGTGCAGCAGCTCCTCCTTGAGCGCTTCCTTCTCTTTCTTCTTGAGGGCGCGGCCCTGCTCGTACTCGATGGCCTCCACCTTCTCTGCCAGCGCTTCCTTGATGACGGCGGTCGGCAGGATCTTGTCCTCGCGGCGGGCGCACAGCAGGATCTGGCCGTTGGCGGCATGGGTCAGGGTTCGGCCGAACTTGCCGAGAGGGCGGGTCCAGCCGAAACGGGAGAGGTCCTGGCTGCCGCAGGGGGTGAAGGCGCACGCCTCCAGTTGGGTTTCCAGCTGTTCGGCGGTCAACTCGAACTGGCGGCTGAAACGGTAAACTTGAAGGTTTTTAAACCACATGGTCTGGGTCCTTTGGTCGGTTAGTTGCGGGCTTTCTTGGCCTGCAGGTCGTGGATCTTCTTGGCTGCGGCCTCGGCGGTTTGCCTGTCGCAGGTGATGCCGCCGGGCAGGATGAACTTGCCGGGCTGCTTGGGATCGGGCATGACGACGCCCAACCCGATGACTACTGCACCGCAGTAGGGGTTTTCCGTGGCTTTCATGGGGGTCCTCGACTTATCCACCGTTTCTGTGTGGCCAGCGGTGGATGGGTTGGGGGTATCAGGCGGCAGCGCTGATGGGCTCTGCTCCGGCAAGCAGCAGGGTGAGCTTGCTGACATCGCGGATCCGGCATTCGCCGCGCCAGTTGGGTGCGAAGATGAGGAGCATGGAGCCCTTGGGGTTTCCCTTCATCTCTTCGCCGGTTGCCTTGTTGATGAAGCTCACCCGGCCGTTGCGCCACTTGCCGTTCTCATCGTGGTAACCAGTGATGTGGCGGACCTCGCTGGCGCGCTCACCGGGGTACCATTCTGTGCTGGTGTCCTGGGGGACCAGCATGACGGTGCCGATGCCGTGCCCCTGCTGCTCGATGGCTTTTTCCACCCACGGTCCGATATCGGAGTAGGGCGGGTTGAGCCATGCCCAAGGCGAGCGCACTGACGGGCTGATAAAGTCGCCCCAGTCCACGCTCAGGGCGTCGATATCCGGCGTCAGGTACTTCTCGCAGAGCGCCGTTTCCGGCAGTGCGGCGGCATCAAGGGCGAAGTTGAATTCCAGATCCAGCGCCCGGAACAGCCAGAGCGGTGTCTGGGTCATGTCGCGGGTGGCTTCTGGAGTGGTGGAGCCGCGGTAGTCAGCCATTGGCGGTCTCCTTGCTGGCGTTGTACTGCTGAATCCCCCAGACGATAGCGTGCAGGATCCACAGGTAGTGGTGGCTGTATCGCTTCATCGTCAGCCCCTCCATCAACTCATATTGGCTTGGCAGGTCTGAATCGTGGATAGCCTGGCAGGCCTGAAACTCGTGGCTGTAGCTCTCTTCGCAGATTTCATTGACCGCGCTGATAATGCCTGAGCAGTCCTTGCCATCTTCTTCACAATCTTGTTGCAGCTCCGCTATCCACTCCTGCAGCCCAGACTTGAAGGATTCCTCGTCAAACTCCATGCAGATTTCATCGCCGCGGCCAGAAGCTCCCATCTGGAGTTTTTCGCCCCAGTACCCCGGATTGACGCCCTTCTCGAAGTTGCCACCGAAGAACTCGAACATGTCGGCGGTTCGGCTGAATGTCCATGTCCCCATGTCGCCGCAGACCGTGAGGTGGCCAGGCCATGTAACCAGGTCGAAGCGGTAGACAGAGCTGCCACGGTTAGAAAACTCAAGGTGACGGTAAAGGCCATCATCACGATGCACCTTCATGGTGTGTTCAGAGGTGTCGCGCAGAAAATCATTTTTCGCTTGCTGGGTGCTCATGCCGCCTCCTTGTGCTGTTCAGCCTGCTGGTTGGCTGCAAACTGCTCCTCCCACAGCTTCACCTTGAGCTCGCAGGCGTAGACGATCTGGCCGACCAGCTTCTCGCCGATCCCCTTCACCTTGTCCAGCTTGTTCCCCTGGTGGCTCATCACCTTGTAGAGGGTGTCGATCCCGGCCTCCTCCAGCGGCTTGATGGTGCGCGGCGGCAGGCCGCATTCATGGATGCTGACCGTCTTGGCCCATTCGGTACGGGGCTGCAGGTGGGGGTGACTCTGCTCCAGGGCCTCCTGCATGAAGGCGAAGATGTCCCGGGTCATTTCGTCCGGGGCCCCGGCACCATAGGGCGTCGGGTAGATGGGGTTCATCCACTGGCTCAGCATGACCGAGCATCCGGAGCCATCGGATTTCATGGCGTGCAGCTTCCAGTTGAGGTCGTTGATGAGGTAGGGGAGGTTGGATTTCAGACCGTGATCCACCAGGTAGACGTTCCAGAGCATGCCATCCTCACCCTTGTAGGTGTTGGCGAGGTGTTTGTGCCAGACCAGTTTGGCGGCACGGGCGCTCTCCAGCTCCATGATGACGGTGTGACGGCGCTCCATCTCGCGATCCTGCTCGTTGATGGCGCCCAGCAGTTCCTGGACGCGACGCTCCAGCTTCAACACTTCAGCGCGGTAGGCGGCCTCGTTGCTCTTGTGCTTGGCGATGGCGGTGCGTTGCTCCTCAAGCAGCTCGTTCTTCTCCTTGATGCGGCGTTTCATGCCTGCCGGATCCATGGCGTTGAGGTCGGCCAGTTGGCGTTCGAGCTGGCGGGCGCTGTATTGCAGGGCGCTGTATTTGGTCTGGACGTCGTTCAGGGCGCGCTGGGCCTTGTAGAGCTCGTCGGCCTTGGCTTCCAACCCGGTGGCGCCTTCTTGTCGTGCGGTAGTAATGCGCTGCTCGGCTTCGGCAACCTGCTGGCGCAACTCGCTGACCAGGGACGCCTGGGTGAGCAGCTCGCCATCCCGGGCTTCCAGTTGGTCGATGAGCCCATTGAACTCATCGATGTGGGCGTTGGCGGCCTCGCTGATCATGGTCAGGTTGGCGGTGAGCAGGGTTTCGAAGCTGCCGATGGCGGCCTTGGCCGGGCCGTCCGGCATCAGCAGGATGTTGCGGATCTGGCTGGTGAGGGTGTTCAGGGCGAGACTGGTCGCCTCGCTGGGGTTCAGCGTGGTCATGGTTGGTCCTCTGGGAGTGCAAAAGCCCCGTTGGCGGCGGGGCGGGTGATCAGTAGTTGATGGTCAGGTGGTCGATCTTGTTGCTGGCGATGTGCTTGATGAGGTTGATGGCTTTCCCCTCATCGATCCCCAGGCCCATCAGGTCCATCAGGATGGCGTTGTCGATGGTGCGGCGGTGCTCCATATCGGCGGCGCGCGCAGCATCCTCTGCGGCTTTCTGGCGCTGCTCGTCGGCGATGCGCTGACGCTCTTGCTCAGCAGCGCGAGCGGCGGCCTCTTCCGCCTGGCGTGCAGCGTTGGCTTCGGCCTGCTGGCGGGCCAGCTCGGCGGCTTCGGAATCACGCCGGGCCTGCTCTGCAGCCTGCTGTGCCACCTGGGCTTGGTGTTGGGCCTCCTGCTCGCGGTGCTGGGCGGCTTCACGCTCCAGGCGCTGGCGATTCTCTTCCTCTCGGCGAGCTTGCTCCGCCGCCTGCTCGGCTATCAGGCGCTCGCGGTCGATGCGATCCTGTTCTGCCTGCTTTTGGCGCAGTTGCTCCAGCTCGGCCTGCTCGGCTTCGTACTTCAGGCGGGCAGCCAGGGCCTCGCCGAGGCGCTTGGCTGCGAGCTCCTTGGCGACGGTCGCCTGGGGCAGCAGCTCTTGCCAGGTGTCGTCCAGGGCGTTCTGCTCGACCTCATTCAGCATGACCTGCAGGTCGGCGGCGGCGATCTCGATGCTGGCAGAGGATCCCAGTTCATTGAGGCGGGCCAGTCTGGATTGCAGTGCTGCCACCCGGGCCTCCTCTGCCGCTTCGAACTGGGTGAGCGGGGCGCGCACCTCGTCTTTCAGGGCGTCCAGGGTGTCGCGGATCTGTTTGCGATTGGCGTCGATGCGCTTGGGGATCTCCTTGAACTTGTCCGTTTGCTCTTTGCCGAGCCCGTCCAGGTAGGTCTTGGTGCGGGCGACTGCGTGGGCGATGCTGGCGATCTCTTTGCGCCCCTTGGCGGTGGTGGTGTCGGGCACCAGGCTGGTTGCCTTCTGGCGGATGTCGGCCAGCAGTTCAGCCACACCCTGGCCCTCGGTGAACAGGGCGACGGCGGTAGTGGGTTCGATGACAACCAGATGGGTCTGGGCGGTGTCGGTCTTGGCTTGTTCGGTCATGGCGGGTCCTTGGGATTGAAAAGGCCCGCAGCGTGCGGGCCTTGTTGGTTATTGCTGGGCGCTGTGCCCGGTACTGAGCTGCTTCTTGCGCTCGCCGGCGATCTGCTTGATACCGGCAATGATGTTCTGGTCGCCGGTTTCGTTGGCCCAGGTCCAGGCGGTGGTGTAGGCCTGCTGCCACTCGGCGGTATCGCTGGATCCCTCTATGGCGGCACAGTGGTCGGCGTAGGCGCTTGAGTGGTCAATCTCGGAAGGAGCGTGAGGCTCTGTCGTCGCATCTGATGCTGGCCTTTCCTCCATGGTGACAGGTGGGGTGTTTTGCCCACGCATGGCATCCAGAGCACGACTTTTCTCTGGCTGGCTCTCCTCCTCTTTCGATTTGAACCAGTCACCTGGTTTGCTCATTCCATCACGCAGTGAGGCGTAAATCTTGCGCATCTGAACGTATTGAGCGGGCAGCATGGCATCAGCCCTGCGACCAAGGTAGGCTTGGACCTGCTCGGAGGTGACGCCGAATTCGACATTGAAAATATCCAGCATGCGTTTGATGGATTCAGGGCTTGTGTCGGCGTGAGTGTTCAGGGTGACCTCACATTGTCGTTGAGCAACCTCTATCACATCACCCGGAATCACCCCTAGAATGCAAGCGCGCAAGCGGCGAGCACCATTGTTCGCAACCAGTTCGTATATATCGCGGGGGTCTTCCAGACGTTTCTGGCCGCGACTGGTGTGGCGAATGTGGGGGACGGTAAAGATCTTCACCTGCTTGGTGTTGGTCTCTACATCCCAGGCAAACGCCTCGACGATGGACTCACCCTTGCGCTGCTCCAGCTCGCGGATGCCAAACTGCATATTTCCCCACGCCTGAGCGAGCGCCTCTGCCAGCCGGATGCTGGGCCCTGTCACATCGGCCCCTCCTTTGCTGTAGCTATAGAGTGCACCCTCTGCGAGGGTGGGGCGGGAGCAGGCTTGCAGTATGCGGTCTGTAGCCTCGACGGGGTTGCGGGGGAATTTCTTGGCGATCACCATGGCTGCTTGCACCTCTTGGATGGCTCGCTGCTGCTCTACGGCTACCAGCCCCTGCTCTTGGCGCTGACTTGTCGCGCCAAATGGGTTTGAAACGGCTTGGTTCATGCTGCTTTCCTTGTCGCCCAGGCTGGGCGCTGGAGGGGTTTGAAGTCGTGCCAGTCGTTGTTGACCCGGCAGTCGTGGAAGCGCTGGAGGTCGCGGCGGAACAGGTCCTTGCCCGTATCCTTCCAGTCGTCGGGGAGGGGCCGCACCCGCACCGGGTAGCGGCCACAGTTCACGCTGGTGCTGACAGCCAGAAACACGAATTCCGGCTGCTCGCCCATCACCCGGTGGAAGCCTTCGGAGTACATGGCGTCCTGAACGTGGTAGCGGAACTCCTCGACGTGGCGCTCTAAGCGACTCATGTCGTCCACCGACTTCACGTCAATGATGACGGGGTGATTGCTCAGGTGGCGGTCGGGGCGGACCCGGCACAGCTCCTCGGTCTGGGGGTCAATCCAGTAGAAGGAGGCCTCACTGTGCCCCTCTTGTTCCAGCAACCAGCGAGCGTCCGGGTGGGCCATCACGCTGTCGCGCATCAGGTAGAGCTTGCGGCCCTCTTCGGCATCCATAACCGTCTTGCCGAGCTCGGCGCAGTTGGCCAGGAACTCTGCCTCTGCCTCCTTGCCGGCGTTGGTGCGGCGGTTGAACGGCGGGGCGATGATGAAGCGGTCTTTGAACTCGTCCGGTTCGAGCAGCAGACAGTGGATGGCGCTGCCCATGTCAAAGGCCTTGAGCTTCTCCTCATCGAGCGGGGCGTTTTTGGCCCAGATGTAGGTGGCCGGGCTTTCGGCGATCTGGTCGAGCTGGCTTTTGCTGACCCCGGGGCCAGCGTGGTACTCCTCGTTGGAGAGGCCGAACACCCGGCCCAGCGGGTGTGTGGCGGACGTGTCGGCGAAGGCGTTCATGTGGCATCTCCTTTGACCTTGAACTTGGCGATGGCGTCTGCACAGCGGTCACGAATGACCATCATGTTGTGGGTCATGTTGCTGCCTGATGCGATGCGGTGAACCTCCTTCAACTCCGCCAGCAACTCATCGCACTGATTGGTGAGGACTGCAATTTCAAGCAGCGGGTCGTAATCAGCGCTAGGGCGCAGGGATTGGTTTCGCTGCTTTTCAGCCAGACATACCGAGCAGGGATACACCTCGTGGACGTGAGGGTGAACTTCGCAGTGGCCATGCCGAAGCGGGTTGCCGTGGATATCGAAACTCATGCTGCGCTCCTGTGTTGGTACTGCTCCCATTGCTGGTCGCTCATGGCGTCGTGCAGGGCGGCGAGGTGACTACGCCAGGCGGCCTGGGCGAGCTCTGCCAGCCCGGCATCGACCACCTGGTCAATGAACTGCGTCAGTGGCGCTTGCCGGCCTTCGTGCATCAGCAGCCAGATAGCCTGGTTGTAGTGGCGGTGCTGGTCGGCATTCACCTCGGCGAGCAGGGTGGCCGGGTCGGTTTCAAGCATCCCGGCCAATAGCAGGGGGCGGTTTGTCGCGGCCCACTCGGCGATCCACTCGGCCTTGGCGTTGGCCTCGGCCTCGCGGCTCTCCAGCAGGGCAAGCAGGGTGGTTTCGTTGGTCATGGCTACATCTCCATTTCCAGTCGCAGGGTGCGCCGTTCGTGATACTCCTCGATGGCGCGGCGGGCAGAGGCTTTGTTGCGGGCCATCCTGGCCTGTTCGGCGGATGGGGCGGCGTCTACGTGGTACTTGCGGCGGGTGGGTGGCACCATCGCGCCGCGAAAGCCCATCACCTGGGCTTCGGTCAGTTGCTTCATGGTCTGGGTCCTGTGGTGGTTAAAAACAAAAACCCCAGCACGAAGGCTGGGGTTTCAGTAATTCAAGTGTCTGGATTAAATCGGTTTCTTGCAATTGGCTATGGATTGTTCTCCATCGGATAATGGAGGGAATTTGGCATTGATGATGGTGTGGTTGTACTTGATGGTAACTTGCCCTCCACGTTGGAGTTGGGAGCGAAACTCTTGCACTCCTTCTGGTGTGTATGGGGCAATCAACACCAAATCTGAATCTGGGTAATACTGAGCCCCGGCCTTCAATTTCGAACCGTTGATTGTCAGTACTTTGTCTTTCAGCATCTCAGTGGATTGGCGATCCTTAACTGAGGAAACCTTCCCCGGCAAGGCGAGCCATAAATCTCCAGCTGGAGTTAGGTTCATCGTTGCCACGCCATCACTGTAGACATATGGAGCCATGACAAAACCGCAATCGTCACGTTGAATCCATCCCGCTGGCGCACTGTGCGCCATTGCGGACGCTGCCAATCCAATAGTCGCCAGAATAAGTTTCAATTTCATATAGCCTACCGCTTTGAGTCAAAACAGTAGATTTCCTATCGAATCCAATGCTGTCAAATACTTAACAAGAAAAACGCGATTCAGCTCAAAGGTGTCTATCCAAACAACTTTGGGCTGGCCACTGTTGCCAGTGGCCAGCGTTCACGTTCACGCACCGCCTTCCGGATTGAACGGGGTATCGGCGCATCCCTACCGGCATCGGGATTCGTGGTTGTGAGCCGGTTCCAGGTTGTTAAAGAGCAGGCCCAGCCGAATTTGGCGTGAGCGAAGCCAAAGCATCCTTGCGGTGCTTGAGAAAGAGGCTTTGGCTACGGCGCTATGAGGGAAGCGCCAGACCCGGGTCAGATGGCGTTGCGGTGGAACTCGGCCCGCCAGTGGAGGAGGGCGCTGTGCTTGGTGATGCCGGCGGTGCGCTTCTGGGCTGCGCGGGCGGCGACGATGTGGTGCTGCTCGGTGGCCATCATGGCCAGGTGCAGGCGCTGCTTGATGGCTCGGCGGCGGGCGGCGTTGCCGTTAAGGCGGTCAGCGATGGCAGTTACAATCTGGTCTGCACGTTTCGCGGCCCTGGAAAAAATGCGCTTGGTCATGGTACATTCACTCCTATTGGCGAGTTGGTCCTCGCTAATTCCCACGTGATTCGTCATGCTGGGTCCTGTTGCTAGGGTTGGTCCCCTGGCAACATCCGATTGGGGTGGTACCCCAGTCCTTCAAAGCCCGCCTTGTGCGGGCTTTGTCGTTCTTACGCGCTGGTCAGGCGCCTCACTTCTGCCCTGGTCAGGGGC